>DOKQ01000169.1 GCA_003510215.1 Erysipelotrichaceae bacterium | reverse complement strand
ATGTATCACTGGGGAGCAATCGTCGTTACTCCAGGTTATACAGATGCTGTGCTGTTTACAACGGGTGGTAACCCTTATGGAACATCCGCAACAGTCGATCAACAAGGGAACATCGTCGGTGATGTCAAACCCGCCATCGAAGTTCAAGTACGTCGTATGCTTGAAGTCGCTAACAAACTGACAGCTTAATTAGGCAACTTAAGAACAAACGGAACCCATCATGGCTCCGTTTTTTTTATATGTGATGATTGGCAAGAAATACCAATACGTTAAATACACTGAGTGGAATCATCCCTGAACTTTGTTGAGCAAGCCGCTTGAGTGGTGTGTTCGTTGTAATTTGAACCAAGAATTGATATTCCCTCGAATCCTTACCTTCTTTACTTCGTCGTAACAACTCCTTCTTCATAAAGTAAGTAAACACCCGTACACTTAGACTCTTCTTCATCTCCTCCAACGTTGACATCAACGAATAACTACCAACTTTAGGTAACTCAGGGCCCTGAATCTTGTGACCTAGCAGCACCTCAAAATCACTTTGGCTAATGTTAACTACAGGATCCGAGTACCAATCCGGAACAGGTTTGATTAACTCAGGGTGAATACTTCCATGATCTATCAGCTGATGAAAGCATATATTTCGACTTGAGTTTCCTACCTCAAAAAGAAATGTTCCACCCATCGGTTCAAATGCATCGATTTTTTCATTATAAAACATAAATACACGCTCATCCAATTCAAAAGAAATCTGTTTTTTCTCTTTAGCACTTAACTCAACTTTCAAAAACCCTGCCAACTGTTTGGTCACCATCGCCTGCTGACATTGATTGCTCACGTAACATTGAACCACTTCCTTACCGATAATACTCCCGGTGTTATTGATTGTTAACGTGATTCTATAGGTATCCACGATTCTCTCAACTCTTACATCCGAAAGATCAAAGGTCGTATAGGATAGTCCAAATCCGAAGGGAAAGGCTACCGGAAGAGATATCTTATCCGCATAGCGATAGCCCACATAGATACTTTCACGATACTGAGCTATTCGGGGATTCTGATTGTAAAAGGCAGAAGACACCACATCACTGTACTGATGCCAATAGGTTTCCGTCAGCTTACCCGATGGATTGACATCCCCGAAAAGTAAATCTAAAGTTGCCAGACCACCAGCCTGACCAGACAAATGCATATGTAAAATTGCTTTGGCATCCTGAGTCCAGTTGCAATCCACCGGACTACCACCAAGCAACACCACAATCAGATCCTTTCGGATTTTGGCTAAATCTTTTAGTAAGTCCAGCTGATTTTGAGGCAATCGGCTATGTTCACGATCATAACCCTCGGACTCATATGCATCCGGCAATCCCAACACCACAACACATGCATCATAGGACAATAATGTAGAGGAAAAAAGTTGATTTGAATTGAGTTCAGTCACATCATATCCATCAAAATAGTCAAAATTTATTCTATTATCTGAAAAGGCCTGTACAATCGAGTCAACTTTCGTCGGTTGAATATGAGAGGATCCTGAACCCTGATACCGGAAATCTACGGCTAACTGACCGATCAGAGCTACCTTGTCTTGCTTATGTAACGGAAGTATCTGATCTTCATTTTTCAGTAGTACCGCCCCCTGTGCAGCCACAAACCGTGCCAGCTGATGGTGACTCTCTATGTCCACGGTGGAGTTTGGAAGATGCGCATATTGGTTAACCAGGGTTAAGATGCGATGTACCGACGCATCCACAACCGATTCATCCACCTCTCCTCTTTGTACAGCCTTGATCAGATCCTGATCAAACATCTGACCACTGGTAGGCATTTCCAAATCATTAGTAGCCTTGATGGAAGTGACCTTATCATTCAATCCACCCCAATCCGTCATCACCACACCTTTATAACCCAGCTTCTTGCGAAGTACGTGATGAATCAGATACTTATGATCACTCATATAGATACCATTCACCTGATTGTATGCCGTCATCAGTGAAGCGGGAGAAGACTCGTTAATCACAATCTCATAGGGTCGTAGATACATTTCGTGCATTGCCCGCGAATCCACGATGCTATTGGAACGCAATCGCTGGTTCTCCTGATTGTTTGCCATATAATGTTTGACACAACCACCGACACCACAGGATTGAACGCCCTTTATCCAGGCAGCACCCATTCGACCACTAACCAAAGGATCTTCAGAGAAATATTCAAAATTACGCCCACATAGTGGGTTTCGTTTGATATTTACCCCTGGACCCAGCACCACATGGACACCTAGTGATTTTGCCTCATGTCCGACCGCCTGACCAACCCTTTCAACAAGATCCACATCCCAACTACTGGCAAGAGACGTTGAGGTTGGAAAACATGTGGCCGGTTCGCTCTGGTGAACACCCAGATGATCCCCTTCATCCTTTTGGCATCGTACACCAAATGGTCCATCACTCATCTTAAGTGATGGAATATTCAGATGTGGAAAATCATGAGTCAGCCAAAACGTCTTCCCAGATGTGATTTTGACTTTTTCTTCCAAAGTCATACGCTTAATGATTGAGTTAATATCCATAGTTGCACCTCTTCATTGAAAAAAGCGACATCATGTGTCGCTAAAAGAACCCGATTAAGATTGTACTACCAATAGCAGCACTCAGAATGCTTATAAAATTAACCATATTATTATCAAGCCAATGATACCCATTGACCAACTGATTTTCAATATGCCCAACATAACGAACTTCCGTTAATATATGGTGGATTTGGCTCTGATATTTTGCCTGCCATAACTCCCCAATCACACTATCGATCGTAGCCCCAAAGAAACCCGAAACAAATGCAATACCAAAGTAAGTCATGGGCAATTCTTTAAACATGACAAAGGCAAAAACAACCATCCATAGACTACCAAATAAAGAGGCCACAAAGCCCAGGGTCGTTACACCACCACTTAAACCCATCACCGTCTCTTTTTGATTAAACAAGAAGCGAGGCGGTGTTTTACTTAAAGACCCAATCTCTGATGCCCAGGTATCCGCATTGGCCGCCGCAAAGGCACTGATGACCCCAAGCAAATACACATCAGATGCATTGAAATGATAAAGAATACCAAATATCAGTGGAATCCCACCATTCGCAATCACTTGTGTAAAGTCCCGTCGACTTCCTTTCTTAACGATCATGTTTTCTAGCGGTCGGAATCGAACTACCCATTTTGATAATAGGGATGAAGA
>DOKQ01000009.1 GCA_003510215.1 Erysipelotrichaceae bacterium | reverse complement strand
TAGCCCATTCGCAAACTCAGGTGCGGTTGGGGCTGAAGTCGATACCCAATACTGATTAATCACACCGTTAATCCCTCCCACAATGCCTAAGATGACTGTTAATAGTCCCACCACTATGCCAACACTCCCGAATAAGGTGATTGCCAGAAACGTGATGAAGACAATGATTGGAACCATCACCACAAGCTTCTTTGGTTGTGATGACAGAAATTTACCGGCAATCATATTTCCAAGAATTCCCATGGTTCCAAAGATGAGTAAAAACAGGCTGATGGTATTCCAGGAAAGTTGAGTTACTTTTTCCAGAAATTCCGAGAAGTAACTGTAAACGCCAATGATTGACCCATTAAGAAACACAACCGCAATCATGGATAACCAAACAATTTTATCTTTTAATACGGAGATTTGTGATCCAATACTGCGTGGTGCACTGACTTTTATGATAGGAATATACTTTGCTACGGCCAACAGTGCGAGAATATTTAATCCTGCCGCATAGAATCTAGCCGTCATTAAGCCAAAGTTGCTTGCCAGAAGTGTTGTCATAGGCACCCCAATGATAAGAGCCGTTGATATTCCAATAAACACCTTGGAAACAGCTTTAGGTGCTTCCTTAGCTTCCACAGATGCTGCTGCGAGTGAAAATGCCATCGATAAAAAGACAGGATGGAAGATTGCCTGAACGACACGAACGGCTAAGGCAAATTCGAAACTCGGTACAAGCGCTGATAGAATGTTTCCCAACGCAAAAATCGCCAGTACTCCCATGAGTAAATACTTCCGATTGAGACGTGATAATACCAGTGGCATCGTTGGGGCCGATGCAGCCACAACCAAAGCAAACACACTGACCATGGCTCCTGCCTGGGCAATACTTATGTCATAGAACTCCGCAATCATCGGTAGAATTCCCATAACTCCAAGCTCCGTATTGATAATACTGAATGCTCCTAAGGCTAATATAAATATAAGTAAACTCTTTTTCTTTTCCATACAGAACCTCTTTTCCTTACATACTCAGCTACATTAACACCTAGAGTTAACTTTAGGTCAAGGGATTTGTACTTAAATCAGTGAAACATTGTACCAAGTTGAAAATAAAAGAGAAACCTCACTCTCTGAAGTTTCTCAAGATACCTATTCTTTGAAAAAGAAGTAATCACCGGGTTCAATTAAGGTGGAAAGTTGTTGATCAAACTCAGATAGTTTACCGACATAGTTTCGTTGACCATTGTTTTTCATTTCACTGCGCACAATTTGTAATTCACCCGCATAGTGTTTAAGATTGTCATTGACCACCACAACATCACCCGCATCAAAGAATTCCTTATCATATTTCCTAAATGGAATGCCTTTTTTGCCATAATAGGTTCTTGTCACTCGTGACCTAAGCATGTACTCATTGCTATCGCCTAAATCCACATGTTTATCGAATCCATAGACAATGACTTTTTCGATGTCAGTCAATTCATGTGCGACTGAGGTTAGTTCAAGCATGATTTTACGATTGCCAAGATTCGGAAGTACTTCCTTAAATGCCGCAAGAGATTTTTCATCAACAACGATTTTCTCATCATTCATTGCCTGTATGACATCACTGGCTTCCTTAAGTTCAGATTCTTTCGCAAATGCATTGCCAAAGTAGATATCTTCGATGCCTAAAGCAATCAGTTCTCGAATCTGTTTTCCTACGGCTAAGTCACGATGTTTTTCCAGGGTTGGTAAGCCATCTTTGACTGGCCATGGGCCATGAGCTTCTTTGGAAAGCGACGTTATAAAGGCCGCAAGGCGAATTTGTGCATGTCTCCATACTTGATTGACCTGTTTCATTTGGCTCACTGAGGTGCCTGTATAGCGCTGTGGATAAAAGTTATAACACATGATTACCTTGGACTTATCCTTAACTTTTCGCATGTTCTCTTCCAGTAAATCTGCCATAAATGCATTAAACTGAATCTTAAGACCAAATTCATTTTCTACAAGTGTGATATCTCGATGATCCCCAAAACTTAGATCCATGCGTACAGTATCAATACCTATATCCTTAAATACCTTTAAATTATCATAAGATGCGCCATAGGCTTCAAGGGTAGCTGTGTGGACATCAATCGCAACATTGAAATGATATTTATTTGCGACTGTACAGAGATTTTCAAAATACATAATCACTTCTTTAGGTTCTCCAGGTACGGAGAACAAACTGGTAAACAATTGGGTAAACCCATACTTGGATGCTAGAGCCAAATATTGCTCAATTTCCTCCATGGATTCCTGTTCGGGATAGAGTGATATTCCTAGTCGAATCATCATATTCCTCCTTTACTTTGATACTCATATTATATCAGATTTGCATATGATAGTTGAAATCAGGATGTTCAACCCGTCAATTACTTATTTGCCTTATATTCGATCCAGACGAAAAGTAAAATGACAAGTAATGCAGCCATACTTACGTCAGTGACAAAGTGCTGTCCGGACAAAAGTCGTCCTAGACCTACAAGAAATCCCCAGCACAAACCACCATTCAAAACGATTTGCCTTACCTTAAATGAGTCTTTGATATACCAGCTTAAAGCCACAAGCACATAGGCATTAGCTGTATGACCTGAAATAAATGACATCAACTCATTTTGCAATGTAGGTCCAGAAATGGTATACCACGGAGCAAATGAATATATTCCTGAAACTACTGTCCAATAGCGTGGTCGGGCAAACATGGTTTTCAATCCTTGCGTTAATAGAAGAACAAGAATCAGAAATAGAAATACTCTTTTAGATTGTTTCCATAACCAACGCTTATGATTGGAATCAAGTGTTGTCAGATAGTTTTGAATCATGACAAAGGTTAAACCACCGAGAACGATGGCTATGACAATCAGCGGCAAACTTACGGGTCCATGGGAATGACCCGACGTTGGATTCAGATAGCGAAAGATGACATAATAGTTGGCTATAGAAGCAATCAAAGCGGCTAGGTTAAGTAAAATAAAGAAAAAATACATTCGTGTAGAGTCTGTTCTCTGATGATTTACTAAAAAGATATGTAAAGTTAACGTAATGAGTATTGTCATAGGAAAACCACCGAAGATTTCAGTGATTCTGCTTACAAGTATCCATTGACCTGACATCATTTCACTAATCTGATAATCAAAAAAAGTTCCAATGATAAGCAGAACGATTAAAAATATGATATGTGCATACATCCATTTGTTCTTCATGTCGTTATCTCCATGTACATCATTATATCTTGATTCAAAGTAAATGTACTCATATTTCAATGAGTTTTTTAACATGATATGTGTCGTGTCATAAGAAAATTAAGTACATTTTTTCACATCTATCTTTGTTAAACAGCACTATCAGTAAGCGTTTTTATTATTATGCGCACATATGTACTAAAGTAAGCATTTGCTACCAATTTCATCATTTTCCACTTTCATTTCCATTTCATTGATGATAAAATACACTAGGTACCACGATAAGTTACATTATATTATGTTAACTTCAATGCAAAATAATAAGCAAAGATGTTGGTGAACGTCAGTTCCCACATAATCAAATGTTTATTTATTTGTGGACCTATTGCTATATGGTTCATCGGATAAGCCTTCGGCTTTTTCTGTCAACATGTTGAATCCCCACCCTACCCCAAATACTTAAACATAGAATCATATAGCAATTTCCTTTAAGCAAAAGACCGTAGATACTCTCTATGGTCTTTTGTTTTAAGTGAACTATTATTTTTCTCTTAAAAATTTACAAATTGATTATAAACAGTATACAAATGTCAATATATTTTTGATATCGTCTAATGTTATATGATTTACACTTAATTGTCTTAGATCCACATCATCTACCGCAATTCTCAGAATGAAGTCAGTTATATCCGTTTTTATCTGTTGAGGCACATTCTCTAAGGGTTCATACGTTAGCAACTGAGTTAATCGAAAATTGTCATTTTTGTGTTTATTGATGGTTCTTTGTGAAATGATTTCTCCCAATAGTTTGCGCTTACTCAAATCAAGAAACGCGTTTGCCTTTAAAGGGATAATCACTCGAAAATCTGCAACTGCCATGTTATCAATAACAACATGATGTTTAATTAAAAAATTATAGTAAACTTTA
>DOKQ01000097.1 GCA_003510215.1 Erysipelotrichaceae bacterium | reverse complement strand
AATCATGGTAAATGGTGGCATAATGACTAATGGTTTTTCTCTTAACCAACGCTCCATATTCATACCTGCCAACAATCCAGAAGCCGCTGATTCCACATAACCTTCCACTCCGGTCATCTGTCCGGCGAAAAAGACATCTTCCCGCTTCTTCGACTGATATGTTGCTAAAAGAACAGCTGGCGAGTTCATGTAGGAGTTGCGATGCATCACACCATACCGAACAATATTGGCTTGCTGCAACCCTGGAATCATCTGAAGAATACGTTTTTGCTCTCCCCAGGTAAGATGGGTCTGAAATCCCACCACATTGTATAATGAAGCAGCCGCATCATCCTGACGTAATTGCACAACGGCATATGGTCGCTTTCCATCTTCTTTTTCTAGTCCAACAGGCTTCATCGGACCAAACAACAGGGTTTTACGACCCCGTTTAGCCATTTCTTCAAAAGGCATGCAACCTTCAAAATAAATTTCTTTTTCAAACTCCTTTAACGGTACGACATTCGCAGATACAAGTGCATCATAAAAAGCATCAAACTCCTCTTTATTCATCGGACAATTGATATAATCAGCTTCACCTTTATCATAGCGTGATTTATAATAGGCAATCGAAAAATCTATACTGTCTTTTTCGATAATCGGAGCAGCTGCATCATAGAAATAAAACGATTGCGCCTCAAGGAACTCAGAAATATCCTTAGCCAATGCATCGGAAGTCAGTGGTCCGGTAGCAATAATCACAGGTCCTGAAGGAATCGAAGTGATTTCTTTAGAAACAACCGTAATGAGTGGATGCGACTTCAGCGTTTCAGTAATTTGGCGCGAAAACCCTTCACGATCTACCGCAAGAGCACTCCCTGCCGGGACCTGATGCTGATCCGCAGCCGCAATCACAAGACTATCCAACAGACGCATCTCTTCCTTAAGTAATCCCACTGCATTATGAGTGTCATTACTTCGTAGAGAGTTGGAACAGACCAGTTCCGCAAAATTCTCAGTATGATGGGCGGGTGTCATTTTCACAGGTCGCATTTCAACCAACGTTACTGAAATCCCTCGACGCGCTAACTGCCAAGCAGCTTCACTTCCGGCCAAACCAGCCCCAATGACTGTAACTGAATGATTAAGACTCACTTTCTTCACCCTTTTCCTTTTTAGCATCTTTTTGAATATAACGACACTTCGGAAAGCCTGAACAGGCCACAAAGTATTTACCATAACGACTCTTACGTTTCACAAGAGCACTACCACATTGCGGACACATGTCTCCCGTTGGAA
This sequence comes from Erysipelotrichaceae bacterium, assembly GCA_003510215.1. Classification (GTDB taxonomy): domain Bacteria; phylum Bacillota_I; class Bacilli_A; order Erysipelotrichales; family Erysipelotrichaceae; genus UBA2227. The sequence goes on along the minus strand of DOKQ01000097.1, from coordinate 42,165 downwards.
TCGGTTGTTCCTTTTTGATATATGTACAGCTTGGGTAGGCTGAACAACCAACAAATGTGGCTCCTTTACGACTTTTACGTTCAATCAGCGGAGAACCACAATCCGGACAATCTTCACCTGTCTTTTTGGATTCCATAAAGGAAACATAATCACACTCAGGATATCCGGAACAGCCGACAAACTGTTCACCTGTGCGCGATTTGCGAATCACAAGTGGTAATCCACATTTTGGACAGTGTTCCCCCGTGTACTGAGGCTCAAGTTTCTCCATATTTTCCTTGGCATGGTCAAACAAATCGATAAATCGGTCGTAAAATTCCTGTAATGCTTCAACCTGATCGCGTTTTCCTTCCGCAATCTCATCAAGTTCATCTTCCATGTAGGCTGTATATTTGACATTAATAAAATCTTTGAAATGATTTTGAAGCTTCTCATCGGTCAGTTTTCCCTGATCGGTAGGAATGAACACTTTGGTACGTGAACCTTCTGAGCTTTTTACCAATTCAACATAACCACGTGCCTGCAATGTATCAATAATCGTTGCATATGTAGAAGGTCGACCGATTCCATTGCTTTCCATTTCTTTAATCAGACTTGCTTCACTATAACGACTTGGTCCTTTCGTGAAATGTTGCTTTCCATCGATACTCAATGGAGTCACAAGTTGACCTTCAGTCAGCTTAGGAAGAATTTTATCCTTGTTTTGCTCATATGGACCATACACCAGTGTATATCCATCAAATGTCATGACCGAACCCGAAGTTGCAAACGTTAGGTTTTCTTTGGTTAAACTAACACTGACAACATCTAGTTTTGCAGGTGCCATCAGTGAGGCAAGTGTACGATCATAAATAAAACTGTAAACCTTCAGCTCATCCGGAGTTAGTACTGATTTTAATTTTGCCGGCGTATAGTTGAGATGCGTTGGTCGAATCGCTTCATGAGCATCCTGGGCATTCTCATCTTTATTTTTCACTTTATAGAAACCAACATAGTTTTTGCCATAGGTTGTTTCAATATGATGCAAGGCAGAGCCCACGAATTGATCCGAAAGACGGGTCGAATCGGTTCTCATATAGGTAATTAAACCTTCAAGCTCTCCATCAACCTGAACACCCTCATACAACTTCTGAGCGATGCGCATGGTTTTCTTGGCTGCAAAATTATATTTAGTCGACATTTCCTGTTGAAGTGTTGAAGTTATAAATGGTGGTTTGGCATTTTTTCGAGATTTCTTTTGTTTGATTTCACTGACAGTAAACGGACCCTCACATAAAGCAAGAATTTTATCAGCATCCAACTTCTCCTTTAAATCAGCATCTTCCCCATCCACTTTGGAAAGTGAAGCTTCAAACGGTATTTTTTCTTCTTCAAACTGAGCGGTAACACTCCAGTATTCAACTGGTACAAAGGCATCAATTTCCTTTTCACGCTCAACCACCAGTTTCAACGCTACCGACTGAACACGTCCAGCGGACTTACTTTTGATTTTTGATTGAAGCAGTTTGGACAGTTTAAAACCGATAATACGATCAAGGATCCGACGTGTTTCTTGAGAACGCACCAAATCCAAATCAATCGTTCGAGGATGGTCAAATGCCTTTAAAATGGCATCTTTCGTGATTTCATTGAAAACAACCCGTTGACATGTTTCAACATCTAATCCAAGTTCAGCAGCAAGGTGCCATGATATCGCCTCACCTTCGCGGTCAGGGTCAGTGGCAAGATAGACGGTTTCAGCCTTCTTCGCTTTGCTCTTCAACTCTTTTACTACTTTTGATTTATCTTTATCTACCACATAGGTAGCTTGAAACTGATTGGCAACATCGACACCAAGACCATCTTTTCCTTTGATAGCCAGATCCCGAATATGACCTTTTGAAGAAACCACCTCAAACTGGTTTCCTAAATATTTCTCAATAGTCTTAGATTTTGAGGGTGACTCCACTATAACTAGTTTCTTCATGTAAATCGCTCCTTTTTTATATCATGGCGAAATCTTCCACATTTGTCAATACGCAAGCACCTTGCAAGATTAACTGATTGCATCCTTCACCAAAGTAATCGTTCATCTGATATGGAATGGTTATAACCTCTTTGCCTAATGCCAAGGCGGCATTCACTGTATGCATCGTCCCACTCAACTTAGCAGCCGATGTCACTACACATTTGGCTGAAAGTGCCGCAATTAGTCGGTTCCGAAATGGAAACTGATGCTTTAATGGTGGCTGATGCAATGGATACTCACTTAAGATCAGATGGTTGGTGGACATTTCCTTATACAAAGGTTCATTGATTTTTGGATAAACTTCATGAATACCACATCCGAGAATGCCAATCGTATACCCATCGTCCAATGCTTCCCGATGAGCAATACCATCAATTCCTTTCGCAAGGCCACTGACGATCACATACCGATGCTTAAGGTTTCTGACAAGCTCAACCGTGGTCCCAATGGCATACTCACTTGGTTTCCGTGAACCAATAATACTGATTGCCGGTAAAGTCAATAACTCTTTGTTCCCAAGGTAGAATAACACAAACGGCGGATTTGGTAAATCAAATAATGATTTCGGATAATCTTCATCGATATAGGTAATCGCATCCACCATAGGTAGTGGAGTAACTTCCGGTCGAAACTTTAGTGCATAAGCCATTTGCTCATAATCGTGATTAAAATGCAATGCATACTGAATGATTTCTTCTCGTCTCATAGGGTACCTCCACCAACTTTTACGAAAAGAAAAGAAGGTTTCCCTTCTATATATCCAACTTGAATGCACAAAGACTACGAATCGGTTCAAAACTCTTTCGATGAATTGGAAGTGGCCCATGTTGTTCAATGGCCAACATATGCTCTTTTGTTCCATATCCTTTATGCTTTGCGAACCCATAAGCAGGGTAGACTTTATCCAAAGCTGTCATTTTCGCATCTCGAAGCACCTTCGCCACAATGCTTGCGGCCGCAATACTGATAGACAACTGATCACCTTTGATCAGCGATGTGACACTCAGTCCACGACTTAATAGTGGCATGGCATCGGTCAGCACATACTTCACTTGACAACGCTCAGCCAAACGCTCCATAGCCATCTGGGTTGCACGGTAGATATTGAATTGATCGATGGTCTGCTCATCCACAATTTCAATGCCAATCCAAATGGCATCATTTAGAATATCTTGAAAGCACGCATTCCGTTTCTTTAGCGAAAGCTTTTTCGAATCAAAAATAACGGGATGACTGTAATGCTTCGGTAAGATGACACCACAGACAACCACAGGTCCTGCCAACGGTCCTCGACCAGCTTCATCGATGCCAACCACCAATTCATCCTGCTGCCAAACTTCCAGCTCATATTGCTGATTCATCTGGCAACTCCCAACTTATAGGACCAAGTTTATCCTGACGTAAATCAGCCATAAACATAGACATGACACGTTGACGGTCCACTACATTTCCACCCATCTTAAATCCGTATTTATCAGCAATTGTCTGATAGATCACATCTAAATCAAAGGTTTCGAGTTGTATCCCATAACGTTGAAGTAAAATCTGCGGATAATGTTCGTACAGATATTTCATCCCAAATTCAACCACTTTTTCAATTGGAAGAATCTGCTCTTTAATCGCACCCGTAAGTGCTAACCGATAACCCACAAGCTCTGATTCAAACTTTGGCCATAAAACTCCCGGTGTATCCATCACCTGAAGCATAGGGTCAACCGCAATCCATTTTATAGCTTGCGTAACTCCCGGCCGATTGGCTACCTGGACTACCTTTTTAGCCGCTAAACGATTAATTAAGGTGGATTTGCCCACGTTGGGTATACCCAGAATCATCGCACGTATGGGACGTGGCCGAATGCCACGACGACGATCGCGGTCATGCTTCTCTTTCATGACATCCTGCGAACTATGTAAGATTAGTTTTTTGATCGGATCCTGATTTGCATCCAGAAATAGAACAGAGATACCTTGGGTTTCAAAGTATTTTTTCCAGATTGAAGAAACAGTTGCATCAGCCATATCCTTTTTGGTAAACACAAGAAGTCTGGGCTTTTGCTGAATGAGACTTTCAAGCAGCGGATTGGCACTCGCATTAGGTACACGAGCATCGCGCAGTTCAATCACCATATCGACCAGCTTGATCTGACTTTCAATTGTACGTTTTGCTTTGGTCATATGACCGGGAAACCATTGTATGGTCATGTCAACGCCTCCCTTCTATGGATTAATCACTAAATGCATTTCATTGAATGGATAAATAATATATGCGTCTTTACTTACAATCTGTGATAGTCGAAACGGTCCAAACCGACGTGAATCACTTGAGGATGGACGATTATCTCCCATCAGAAAATATTCGTTTTCACCCAGAGTCACCGGTCCGAAATCCAGAGTGAAATTCGGTAGATTAAATTCTTTGATTTTGCTTTCAACATATTCTGTATCCAGAAAGGGTTGCTCCACTGGATATCCATTGACAAACAACACATCATCCACAAATTTTATTGTATCATTTGGTAAACCAATCACACGTTTGACAAGATGTTCGTTAGTTTGTGGCACAAAGACAATCACCACATCAAAACGTTCGATCTCCTGAAATCGCAGTGCAATGATGTTACTGAACCCCACCTGACGGTCTTTGAGTGTCGGATACATACTTGACCCATCAACCCGAATCGGTTTAATAACAAATTGCGTCATCAAAAAGACGATAATCAGACTAATGACTACGGATTTAATAAAATCAAAGATTTCATACCAGATACGTTTTTTATTCAATGACATACAATAACCCCCTTCAATAGAGAAAAACGCCGGGTGTCCCGGCGATTTCTTAGCGAATTTCTTTGATACGAGCAGCTTTACCAGAACGATCACGTAAGTAGAATAATTTAGATCTTCTAACTTTACCACGACGTAATACGGTTACACCTGCGATGATTGGTGAATTGATTGGAAATGTTCTTTCCACACCAATACCTGAAGAAACTTTACGAACTGTAAATGTTTCGGCAATTCCACCGCCGCTACGAGCAATTACAACGCCTTCAAATGCTTGGATCCGACTCTTGTCGCCTTCCTTAATGCGTACATCCACACGGACGGTACATCCAGGACGGAAATCAGGAATATCGGTACGTAATTGTGACTTGGTCACTTCATTGACTAAATTCATGTTCATATTTCCACACTCCTTGTTCCTTACCGGCTCATAAGTCATTCCTCAGCGGAACCGGGGTGCCATAGGGCTTATATAATTTAACATACTTTATTGACAAATGCAAACAATTTCATTCATTTTAGACCTAAATAGAACGCTTTTTAAACCCTCGAAGTCTCAAAGCATTAATAACTACAGATACTGAGCTAAAAGCCATCGCCGCACCCGCAAATACCGGATCAAGCAATGGTCCACCCATGGCATAGAATACACCTGCTGCCAAAGGAAGTCCAGCAATATTGTAAATGAAGGCCCAAAACAAATTTTGCTTAACATTGGAAATTGTCGCTTTACTTAACTGAAGAGCCGTTACAACATCCAGTAGATCCGACTTCATAAGAACTACATCGGCTGACTCAATGGCAACATCGGTTCCTGAACCGATAGCAATACCAACGTCTGCCATCGCCAATGCTGGAGCATCATTAATACCATCTCCTACCATAGCAACTGAATAACCCTGATCCTGAAGTTTTTTTACTTCAGTTGATTTATCCTGAGGAAGTACTTCAGCGAGTACAAGATCAATTCCAACTTGTTGGGCGATAGAAGCAGCTGTCTTACGATTATCCCCCGTAATCATCGCTACTTTGATACCCATCTTCTTCAGATATTTGATAGCAGCAGCACTACTTGGTTTGACAACATCAGCTACCGCAACTATACCAACAAGAACCTGATCAATAGCTACAAGCATCGGAGTTTTCCCACTTGACGCAAGTTCACTCATATTATCTTCAAAGATAGTGACATCATAACCTAGTTCACGCATTAATTTTTCATTACCAATCGAAAGATGACGACCATTGACCACAACTGAAACACCTTTTCCAGTGATGGCTTCAAATGATTCGATAGGTAGCAGTTGCAGACCTCTGTCTTTAGCCCCTGTGACAATCGCCTGGGCCAATGGATGTTCAGACCCTGCCTCAGCACTAGCAACTAATCGTAGCATATCTTCTTCGCCAATTGACTTTGTAATGACATCTGTTAACGTTGGTTTCCCTTCAGTAATCGTTCCTGTCTTATCAAAAATAATAGCATTAATCTTATGTGCAGTCTCAAGAGCCTCTCCCCCTTTAAACAAGAGGCCAAACTCAGCACCTTTACCTGTACCAACCATGATGGCTGTTGGCGTTGCCAATCCTAAGGCACATGGGCATGCAATGACTAAAATAGTTACAAAGACGGAAATGACAAAGTCTACATCCTTCCCAACAAAAATCCAAATTAAAGCAGATAAAATGGCAATAACAATAACCACAGGCACAAAATATCCGGAAACAATATCAGCCAGTTTGGCAATCGGTGCTTTTTGCCCCTGTGCATCTTCCACGAGTTTGATAATCCGAGCTAATGCTGTACTTTCACCCACAGCCTCAGCCTGCATGGTAAGCAAACCATTTTTATTCAAACTACCACCGACCAATCGGTCTCCTTTTGATTTGTCTACCGGTAAACTCTCGCCAGTAAGCATCGATTCATCCACAGCTGAATGACCCGAAAGAATCAAACCATCCACAGGTATCTTTTCACCAGGACGAACCAAAAGAACATCACCTTCAACAACTTCATCCAACGAAACAACAATTTCCTGACCCTCTTTGAGTAATGTTGCGGTTTTGGGTGCCAAGTTCATCAGTTTCTTAATAGCCTCTGATGTTTTTCCTGTCATTTTGGCTTCCATATATTTCCCTACAAGTAATAATGTAATGATGAGTGCTGCAGTCTCAAAATATAGATGATCAACGTAATGATGTTCACCCATGTAAATTCGTACTAACGCAAATAATCCGTAGAAAAACGCTGCTCCTGTTCCGATAGCAATGAGGGTATCCATATTTGGATTTCGTTTAATTAACGTCTTGAAACCCACAATATAAAATTTTCTACCTGCCCACAAGATAGGCAATGTTAACACCAGCTGAACCAGTGTGTGATTCAATGGTTGATGATGCATATCCATCCACATCGGCAGTGGAAAAACTGTTGGGAAGAACATGTGTAGCATCGTCATATACAAAAGTGGTATTGAAAACACAACGGAAAGAATCAATCGTTGAAACATATCCTTGGTATGCGAGTTCTTTTGCTTCTGATCATCATCCTCTACTGAACGTTCAATATCACTGGGCGTATATCCAGCTTTTACTATTGCTGCCTTTAACTGTGAAATTCTAACAGCCGAGGCATCATATGTAATCGTTGCTTTGTGAGTCGCAAGATTCACACTCGCCAACTGCACACCTTCTAGTTTTGACAAGCTGCGTTCAACAGCACTGCTGCAAGAAGCACAGGTCATCCCGTCCACCACTAATGTAATCTGTTTGCTCGTGCTAATCTCTTCCAATCCATATCCTGCTTTTACTACGGCCTGATTCAACGTTTCAAAATCAATCTCATCTGATAATTTAACACTTACCTTATGTGTCGCAAGATTGACATCTGCCAACTCAACCTGATCTAACTTATTCAAAGCACGTGATACTGCACTTGCACATGCAGCACACGTCATATCCTTTACTGTATATGTCTTTTCAATCATAGTTTCACCTCGAAATCATTATATACCCCCAGGGGGTATGAAATCAAGTCGTATAACCAAAGAAAAACTCCTTATTCATCCATATCGGCTGAATCGAGGAGTTTGCGTTCTTCTTTGGTAAACACACGTTGCTGAAGTAAATCCGGACGAAACTTTTTCGTTCTTAAAAGTGACTGTTTCAATCGCCATTTTCGAATTTCCTCATGATGACCCGATAAGAGTACTTTCGGAACATCCACTCCCTGATAGGTTGCTGGGCGAGTGTATTGAGGGTATTCAAGCAAATTGTCTTCGTAGGACTCATCAATGATTGAATCCTCGGTGATTACACCCGGTTGCAATCGAATCACAGCATCACTGACTACCATAGCAGCCAGTTCCCCGCCTGTAAGGACATAATCACCAATACTTATGCATTCATCCACATACGGCATAATTCGCTCATCAATACCTTCGTAATGGCCACAGAGCAAAATAAGGTGAGACTTTCCAGCAAACTCTTTAGCAATCCCCTGTTTAAATGAATGACCCACGGGTGTCATGTAAATTACATGACTATTTTCAGCTTTGCATGAGTTGATGGCGTCAATGACAGGCTGAGCCATCATAACCAGTCCAGCACCACCACCAAAAGGATAATCATCCACCCGATTATGTTTATCCTTAGTAAAGGATCGAATATCAATCATTTCCACTTCCACTAATTCTTTTAGAATTGCCTTCTTTATAATGGATGTCGTTAAAAACCCTTCAAACATTTCGGGAAATATCGTTAAGATAGAAATTTTCATTTCATTCCCTCAATCAGTTTAACATCGATGCGTTTTTCTTCCATATCTACATCTAGAATGAAAGCATTCACATACGGAATCAAAAGATCCTTATCACCTGTTTTCACTCTTAAAATTGGATGTGCTAACGAATCCACGATTTCAATGACCTCTCCAAGGACGACTTCATCCTCAAATACCCGCAAACCGATAAGCTCAAAATAGTAATACTCATCTTCTTCGAGTTCATGAAGCAACTTTTTATCAATGGAGATGGTTGCATTACGAAAATGTTCGATATCATTTATGTTATGCAATTGTTCAAACCGAACTAATGCAAATCCCTGATGCATACGAAATGAATCAATTTTAAGATCCGTTGTCTGTTGTGAATAAGTGAGTGTCACTACATTTCCAATCGCAAAACGCTGCTCAGGAAAATCCGTGTACAACTTTACTTTGACTTCACCTTTAATACCAAATGGGCGAACAATGACGCCAATGTCCATTTTTTCCATAGTACCTCCAAAAAAAGGATGCAACGCATCCTAGTATGATTCAAACTTGATTGAAATACGTTTGTTTTCACTGCGAGACAAAACGCTCATCGTGTGACGAATGGCGCTTGCCATTGACCCTTGACGCCCAATTAAACGAGCAATATCTTCACTCTTGGCATACACCATGAGAATGATTTCTTTTTCATCAAGACTCGGCAATGTTTTTACGCTTAGACTCTCAAGATCCTCGACCATCGGAGAGACAAGATCATAACACACTTGTTCCAATGTGTTCATGATTACTTACCTAACTTTGATTCGTGAAAACGCTTCATAACACCAGCAGTTGACAATAGATTGCGAACTGTATCTGATGGTTGAGCGCCGTTTGATAACCATTTCAAAGCAGCTTCTTCATCGATCTTTACTTCCGCTGGTACGGATGTTGGGTTATAGTAACCGATAGATTCGATGAAACGACCATCACGTGGTGAACGTGAATCAGCAGCGACAATACGGTAAAATGGATCTTTCTTAGCACCCATTCTTTTTAAACGAAGTTTTACAGCCATATGATATACCTCCTTGCATACATGAGTATTATACTCTATATTCTAAGGGTGTCAAGCATTTTTACTTAACACCCTAATATTTATTTTATTTAAGTTTGAAATAATCAGGGATCAACTGACTTTTATACATTATTTTCTCGGATTATTTCTTCTTTTTCTTTTTCTTCTTGTTGGGATTTGGCCGGGTATTGGATCCGGCTTTCATAGCTCCACCAAAAGCATTCTGACCACCCATTCGCATCATCATCTTCATTTGCTCCTTAGTCTTCTCAAACTGGGAAAGCAAACGATTTACCTCAGCAACATCCGTACCACTACCACGGGCAATACGTGATTTGCGTGCCGCACGTAATAAAGAAGGATTATTCCGTTCTTCTTTGGTCATGGAAAGAATAATCGCTTTTGAACGCTTCATGGAAGCCGCAGCCTGCTCATCATTAATCTGTGCTGCCAGCTGATTAGCTCCAGGAACCATTTTGAGCAAATTGGCGATGGATCCAAGTTTATTCATCTGTTCAAACTGATCCAACATGTCTTCTAGGGTAAATGAGCCATCCATCAGACGTTGCGCGCCCTTCATACTCTTTTCAGCATCCAGCTTTTCTTCTGCTTGCTCCACAAGAGTTAAAATATCACCCATCCCAAGAATTCGTGATGCCATACGATCCGGATAGAAGAGTTCAAGATCTTCAACTTTTTCACCTGTAGCCACAAACTTAACCGGCACAGAGGTTAGCGTACGTACTGAAAGTACACCCCCACCTCGAGAATCACCATCAAACTTGGTAACAACAAGTCCGGTTGTCTTTAATGACTGATGAAATGATGTAGCGACCGTCACAATATCCTGACCCGTCATTGCATCGACAGTCAGTAGAATTTCATCACTTTGCAACTCTTCTTTAACAGCCACAAGTTCATCCATCAATGATTCATCAATATGCAAACGACCTGCAGTATCCACGATCATGACATCAAACTGATGTAAAATGGCATACTCCTTAGCTCGTTTAACAGTCTCTACCGTTTTGGTTTCAATCCCTAAAGAGAAGACTTCGACATCAACACTTTGACCTAAAACCTTTAATTGCTCAATAGCCGCAGGACGAACTAAATCCGCGGCCACAAGCAAGACTTTCTTATTTTCACGAGTCTTAAGGAAACGAGCAATTTTGGCAGCTGAAGTTGTTTTCCCAGTCCCCTGCAAACCAACCATCATGATGATGGAAGGTTTTTTTAATAGACTCAAGGTTGCTTCCTTTTCACCAAGCAGTTCCACAAGTTCATCGTGAACAATCTTGACCACCATGTTGGATGCATTGACATTTCTTAAGACATCTTTACCCAGTGATTTTTCTTTGACTGATTCCAAGAAGGATTGAATGACTTTGATATTTACGTCTGCTTCAAGTAAGGCAAGACGCACTTCCCTCAGCATTTCTTCCATGTTTTTTTCAGTTAATGTTGCTTGTCCACTGATTTTTTTGACGGCCAGCGATAACCGCTCTGTTAATTGATCAAAAGCCATATCTTACCTCACAACTTTCTTTAATTCTACTTTCCACTGCAATCCCGTACCAATATTGTAAGCACGGGCAAAGTTTCCCTGATTGATTGCCAAAGCCATGTGATACATCGAATTGGTATACAATAGTGCTTCACCCAGATTCACCATGGCAAATGTTGGTCCATAACAAACCTGATTCTGATAACTGCGGATGTGTCCATAAGAAATGGTCGCTTCAACCCATTCACCAAAGGAAATATTCAGTTTTTCAAACATCTCTCTTGGTATGTTGGTCCATAAGCTTCCAAAGCGAACATCGAGAATATCCACATTACCGGTAATTTTTTCGCCATCAAACGTGGGTTCAATCACATCCAGCTCAACAATGTGTTCAACACTTAGCAAACGCCCAACTTCTTCAAAGGTAATCAGTTTACCCGCCAGTTTAGCTCCGGTATAGGCATAAACATCACGTCCATGAAATGTGTAGGAATGTTCCGTGTTCTGGCGTCTATGAACAGCCTCTTCAATTTCCCGAATTTCTTCAATTCCAATCAGTCGTTTAAGATGAGTCAGTGTGCCGTTATCCGGAGTGACGATATAATGACCAGACAAAGTCTTTGCTACCACACTTTTGCGTTGTGAACCTACACCTGGGTCAACGACAGAAACAAAAACGGTCCCTTTGGGCCAATACTGAACCGATTGAATGAGGCGGTAGGAGGCCGCAAACAAGTCGTAAGGGGGTATTTCATGGGTCAAATCATAAACCTTTAAATCCTTGCATGTATCAAAGGCAACACCATACATTGCAGCTACTGCCCCATCCACAAGACCAAAATCACTTTGCAGTACTAATAAATGATTCATAAATTACCTCCCTTAGAAGAATGAATCTTCTTCTTTTGCATCATTATACCTTATCATGACGACTTCTGTCGCGGCTAAACTCTCTTCAATTAATGTTTCAATATCAAGTTTACTTTCAAAACGTTGTGCTTTATGCAGCAATGGTTTTGTGACAGGAGCTACAGGAGTAAAAATGGTACAACAATCCTCAAATGGACGAATGGAAATATCATACGTTCCAATTTTTTTGGCAATTTCAATAATTTCAGTTTTATCAAATGAAACTAACGGTCGTAATATCGGCATGGTTGTCACTTCGTTGATCACACTCATACTTTCAAGTGTCTGTGAAGCAACCTGCCCAACACTTTCTCCGGTAATTAATGCTTTGCAGCGGCGCTGCTCGGCTAAACGTTGAGCCAATCGTACCATAAATCGACGCATCACAGTAATGCGATAGCTTTCGGGAACATTCATAGCAATCTGCATCTGAATATCCGTAAATGGCACAATATGCAAGCGGATGAATGGCTGATATCGAGTCAAAACCTTAGCAAGATCAAGAACCTTCTGCTTCGCAGCATCGGATGTATAAGGTGGAGAGGCAAAATGGATTGCTTCGACCTCAATTCCCCGCTTATTACTTAAGTAGGAAGCAACACATGAATCAATGCCACCCGACATAAGCAACATAGCCTTCCCTTGAATCTTCACCGGATACCCTTTGGCACCTTCAATCGTATTAACGGTTACATAGGCTTCATGATGACGTATTTCTACCAGCACTTTCACTTGAGGCTTGTGAACATCAACAACAAAATCCGTTTCCTGCAAAATCTTTTTAGCCACTGCCCGGTTGATTTCATCCGACTCCAATGGAAATTGTTTATTCATGCGTCGTGTTATCACTTTAAATGTGCTCACAGGCTCTTTTTGAATCAGTGTAAAAGCAGCGTCGATAATGTCATTGATGGCTAATGGAACCTGATAGGCAAGAGATAGTGTCGCAATACCAAAGACATCCTGAAGTCGATTCATGAGTTCCGATGCATTTTCGTCATTGACCAACACATAGATACGATCATAAGCCTGCTGAACCTTGCATGATGGAAATCCTTTGCACACTTCCTGTATATTTTGACGTAACATCGTAATGAACTGTTTGCGATTCTTCCCCTTTGTAGAAAGTTCTGCAAATCGAACGACGATAATATTAGGTTGAGTAACCATGAAAAATAACCTCCTTATAGGCTTGAATAAAGGCTTCAACATCCTCATCTTTCGTCATGGAAGATAAAGAAACCCGAATGACACTTCTAGAGCGATCATCACTAAGCCCTATGGCCTGATGCACATAGGAAACCTGCTGGCTTTTGGTTGAACAGGTGCTGATGGCAGAAACATAAATACCTTTTTGATCAAGTGCATTTAACATAATCTGCGATGGAACCTTGGGATACGCCATGGATATTATAAATGGGGAAGCATCTTCCGCAGATATACATGCCCACCCCTCAATCTGTTTACACTCGGATATAATCCGTTGTTTCCAACGAGTTGCCTTACGATATGAAACAGGCTGAGATTCGATAGCCAAGCGCATCGCTTTCGCAAAGGTAATATTTGCAATGGCGTTAGATGTGCCAGATCGCTGATAGTTCTCCTGTTGGCCCCCGCTCAAAAGTGGCAGCATAGGAACGTTTTGACCTTTAAAAAGTACACCACTACCTTTTAACCCGCCAATTTTATGCCCAGAAAAACTCGCAGCATCCACACGCTGAAGTTGCAACTCAATCTTTCCTAAAGCCTGCACATAATCCACATGCATATATGCTTTTGAGTATCGTTTGACAATTTGGGTAATAGTGTCAATGGGAAACACAGTTCCGATTTCATTGTTCACAGCCATCACACTAACCAAAATGGTATCTTTTCGTAAAGATGCCTCCAACTGATGCAAATCAATGTTGCCCTTAGCATCCACCGGTAATATCGTGCACTCAAATCCAAAATGATCCACAAGCTGAGTGATAGCACTCATCACACTTTTATGCTCTATAGCTGTTGTTACAATATGTTTTCCTTTAGCCTGATTTGCTAGTGCAATCCCTTTGATAGCCATGTTATTTGCTTCGGTTGCACCTGAAGTAAAAATAACTTCATGATCCTGACATCCCAAAAGACCAGCGATCTGCTTGCGGGCACGTTGCTGCAATGCGGCCATTTTGCTTCCCGGTGTATGCAATGAATCCGGATTGGCATAAAACTGTGGCAACAGAACTTGTGTTGCCTCCAGTACTTCATCCAGTAACGGACTCGTGCTTGCATAATCCAGATAGATACCCTGATTAATTGCGTCCACTGCGAGCATTCTCCTTAATCAATTCTTCATAAGAGTTTGGATGGATCTTTTCTACTGCCGATAATGCAATGGTCAGAGCCTGAGTATACTCACCATTCCTAAAGCTTAATTCAGCACGAGTCAGCTCAGAATCAATCATCGGTAAACTGGAACGATATTTATTTCCAAAGACAATCGCATGTTCAATCATATCGACCATACCGACGATATTGTTGACATTGTTGTAAAGTTTATAGATTGTGTCAATTGCATTGGCCACTAATGGGTTCAACATTTTGACATCCAACGGTGATTTATCGAGCATCTCTTCAATTTGCACGATGAGTTTTTCTCCCGCAACCACATCTCCCTGATATGAATCAGAAATCGTAGGTAAACGATGTTTGGCAATTTTGGAGGAAATCTCATTCATAATCAAATGCAATTTAAGTAATTGCTTTTTAGCACGATCCTCATCACTTTGAGCACTCTGTAAAATCTGTAATTGTGATTGAATGTCCTTGTTCTGATTTCCAACATCCTGAAGGGATTCCTTGAAAGAAACAATCAGAGTTGAAGCAGGTACGGAATGGTCCACCATCATCTTTTCAAGACGACGATAGGTTTCATTTGATTTAATCAATGTGGCCTCAAGTGCCGGAATTTTATCCTCATAGGACATATAGCCATAACGCAAAGCAATATGTGCCCCCTGCTTTTTAAGTTGGGAGAACAATTGTGTATTTTCCGCCAGAAGCGAAGATAAGGACGACCTTGTTTCAACCAGATCATCGTAAGCCTTTTCCTCACGTTGCATTGATGTCAGCAGCTGTTTGAGTCGCTTCTCATTATCCTCACAGTGTTCCTTGACCTTTTCAATCGAGCACGTTCGTAACGAGGTTAAATCCTCTTTAAGCGTAGATGAGATAAATTCAAGATTCTTTGCAACATCAAGGTGTGTTAGATACACTCCCTTTTGCTTATATCGACTATAATTATAGGAAACATCATCCACAAGACGCGGAAGTATTCCCTTAACCTGAGCAATCAAATCCGGAAGCTGTTGAACAAGTGTGGATAGCCGTTTGACCTGTTCATCAATTTCAAGAGTTTTCTCTGAAGCTTTCTCAAACTCCGAAGCAAACATCCATTCCTCGAAACTTGAGAACATCTTTTCCACTTCGCCAATCATTGAATCCAACGTTTCCTTACTTATCGATAAAGCATTGGCTTTCGCTGCGCTCGAAGCTTTGATCTCTCTAAACTCATCCTTGAGTTTCGTGATTTCTACTCGTTGCTTCGCTTCCTGCTCCAGCACAAGATTCAATGTTCGCTCTGTATCTTCCACCCAATCCGTCGTTTCATCAAGAAGCACATGTAAATCAGAGCAATTATCCTTGCTATCCTTCAATTTGCCTGTTAGAATCAAATCCTCAGTATCCGCAAGAATGGTGGCTATTTCCTTAAAACGATCCTGAATCTTTAAATAACTCTGCTGTGAATGATTCACCGTTGTGGATACATCTTCAGAAATACGGGCCAAAGCGATTGCTTTGTTTAACTTGAACTGCAAAGGAACACTCTTAATTGAGTTATAACGTACCTCGCATTCGTTTAAGCGCTTCAAAAGCGAACGAACCCGTATGCGACGAATCACCAGTAACACGATGAAAAACAGGAGTAGACCCCCGATAATCATCAACGTCATTTCATTGGATAACAGCTGTAACATTTCTTCAAACGACATTCATACCACCTCATTGCGTCTATTGTATCATATTCAGGTCAAAATTGATGACAAAAGAACTAAAAATTGACATTCGAAGACTTATTTGCTATAGTATTAAAGCGTTAAATGATAGCAGCTCGCAAAGTCTTGAATCCGGCGTTTGTCACATCATCAGATGGAGTAAAGTAACTTGCTGCTTAAAGCGAAATACCCAAGACAAACACCCTTCAACGATGAATTGCGCCTGTTGTTGTTTTATGTCGCCATAAAACAATAAAGGAGGAATACATATGGCAAGAGTAAAAGGACCCGTTTGGAAGAAGGCTCGCCGCTTAGGATTTTCAATCCTAGAAACCGGTGAAGAGCTAAAACGCCGTCAGTATGCACCTGGTCAACACGGACCAACAGCCCGTCGTGGAAAATTATCCAACTACGGTATGCAATTGCGTGAGAAACAACGCATTCGTTTCATGTATGGAGTTACAGAACGTCAGTTCTACAACACATACCTAAAGGCAGTCAAGGCACAAGGAGTTACAGGTCATAACTTTTTGTTCTTACTTGAATCCCGCTTAGACAATGTTGTCTATCGCATGGGCTTAGGTCGCACTCGTAATGCGGCACGTCAACTTGTTAACCACGGCCACATTCTGGTTGATGGTAAAAAAGTTGATATTCCATCATACTCAGTAAAACCTGGACAAACCATTGAGGTTCGTGAATCTTCAAAGAGCATGGATTCAATCCGTGATGCTTTGGAAGCAACACTAAACACAGTGGCTTACGTTTCTTTTGACAAAGAAGCGAAAAAAGGTGTGTTCATCCGTTTACCTGAACGTAATGAATTAAACGCTGAAATCAACGAAGCGCTCGTAGTCGAATTCTATAACCGTTAATCGTCATCAAAAAACCCGGATCATGAACATGAACTGGGTTTTTACTTAAAATAAGACCACCTTAAGTTGAGGTGGTCTTTGTGTTTAATAAGAGTAGTTGGCAAACCTGATGCATGGTTTTTGCCAGATTTTCCTTTGAGTGCAGCTTTGCAATTTCAAAGGGCAATGGCTGATGATTAATACTGAACATCGCGCTAACCCCTTCACTGCTTAAATCAAATACCTGTTCATCAATACTGCCTACAATAGCAATTACGGGAACATTTTTTTTCTTTGCTCTTCTCGAAATACCAATAACAACTTTACCACGAAGTGATTGAGAATCTATCTTACCTTCACCGGTAAATATGCAGTCGATACGATCAAGAAGGTCATCAAAATGAATAACATCCAAAACGGTTTCAATGCCCATCTGCAAAGTTGAGTGAAAGAAAGCCATCATACCTGCTCCCATACCACCAGCCGCACCGGCACCCGCAACCATAGCAACATCCATTCCTAGATCTCTCTTTATGACTTCTGCCAGATGGGACAATCCTGAATCCAGACGTGTAACCATCGAAGGATCAGCTCCCTTTTGAGGACCAAAAATAGCAGAGGCTCCCATAGGACCGATCAGTGGGTTGTCAATATCGCACATTGTCACGATTTCAGTTGTTAAAATTCGAGGATCAAGTTGTTGAACATCGATATGAACAATATCCTTAAGTGTTCCCCCGGTCGGAACAAATACCTGATTTGACGAGTCATAGAATCGCACACCGCAGGCAGCTGCCATGCCACAACCTCCATCATTGGTAGCGGAACCGCCAAGACCAACGATGATTTTCTTTGCACCATCATCCAGTGCTTTGAGTAACAGTTGACCGACACCATACGTTGTTGTCAGCTCAGGATTTTTGTGATCCTCCACAAGAGGTAATCCGGCACAGGCAGCCATTTCGATAATGGCTACATCATCAATCATCTTTCCATAGAACGAAGAAATCAACTCATGATAAGGACCTGCCACAGTAACTTCCCTTTTTACACCCTCAATGGCCGAAAGAAACGCATCAACGGTCCCTTCACCACCATCGGCGACGGCGTAGTTTTCGACAAGAGCATTGTTAAAAACCTGTAAAATGGCATCCTTCATAATCGTTCCAACTTCCGCAGAACTCATCGTGCCCTTAAATGAATCGGGCATACATAAAATATGTTTCATATCACACCTCTATCAGAAAGACTTGGGGATGAGCCAAGTCTTTAGAAAACCTAGAAAATCAGTGAGAAAATAAAGATAGCAATCATCGCGGCAATACCCATGACAAGAGTAACTGCTGTTTGAGTCTTATAACCATCTTCAGCTTTCATACCACCAAAATTAGTTACAACCCAGAAATAACTATCATTTGCATGAGAAACTGTCATCGCACCAGCACCAATAGCCATAACAGCTAAAGCCGCTAGAACCGGCGTTGTTAGTCCCAAAGCAACCATCAGTGAATCACTGGCTAAATAACTACCCAGCATACCTGCTGTTGTCGTAATCGCTACAGTTGAAGATCCTTGTGCAGATTTTAGGATCGCTGCGATAATAAATGGGAAGAAAATACCAATCGTTGAAATCGCTGTCGCATTTCCACGAATATACTCAATAAATCCAGCAGAAGCAATAACACGACCTAACACACCACCCGCAGCAGTAACAAATAGGATAGGTCCTACGGTTTTTAAGGTGTCATTGGTAATCTGATTAAACGAAGCCAATTTTCCTGAAACATACAGCAAGTAAATTCCAAACAGTAATCCGACGGTTAACGCAAGCATCGGATGTCCAAGGAAACGAATAACGTTAATCATAGGTCCTGACATCTTCATGGCCACAACCACGGATGAAAGAGCCATAAGTAATATCGGCATTAAAATTGGAGCAATAGCCGCAAATCCATTTGGCAACTTTCCATATTCTTTAACAAGGTCCTCATAGGTATTCGTGATTTCTCCATCATCTTCAAAATCTTCGGTAGATTTAACTTTTTTGCCAATGTACATGGCATAAAAGTAGGCCGCAATCAGTGTTGGAATACTGATAAGAGCACCAAATCCCATAACAAGCAATAATGAATCCGCTAAGCCCGCTGCACCTGCAGCTGCGATTGGCCCTGGTGTTGGCGGAATAAATACGTGCGACGCATATAACCCAGCGGATAAAGCCACGGTCATAGAGACACTGGATGCCATCGTACGTTTACGCAACGCTTTACGAATTGGATCCAGAATAACAAATCCGGAATCACAGAATACGGGGATTGAAACGATCCATCCCATAATCATAATAGCTAGCTCAGGACGTTTTTTCCCAACAGCGGAAACAACCATATCCGCAAGTTTAATCGCTGCTCCGGTTTTCTCAAGTAGAACACCCACAAGAGCCCCTAAAATAATGACAATCCCGATACCGGCAAATGTCGAACTAAACCCTGCACCAATGATCGATGCAATGCCGCTGACGGCTGGTGAATCTGCAGTCGCAGGAATATCAACGATTGGAATTCCTACAATCAGAGCTAAAATCAGCGATATCCCCATAATCGCCAAAAACGGATGGACTTTGAACTTCGATATGGCTAAAATCATGACAACAATCGAAATTACAAATGTGATAATTAGTGGTATACCTGTCATATCCTCTTTCTCCTTTGTTTACCTTTCGGTACTAACTACATTATACAAAGAAAAAAAGCAGTTTTATATAGTACAAAGACTATATATAACCGCTTACAATTGTTACGAAGAACTATTAAGTCTCATATCATCCTCAAATATCTTAATAGCAAGAGTAAATATCGGGATATTTCGATAAGCCCTTGGGTCCAAGGATGTTAAATTAGTAATCCGCTGCAATTTATACTGCAAAGTATTTTTGTGGATGAACAGTACCTGTGCTGCCCTTTGAATCGAACCATCGCACTGATAATAGGCTTTGCAAACGCGTAGGGTTTCCTCCATTGTATCCTTATCCATCTGATAAAAAATCTTTGACATGAAATCTGCACGCGTAAACGATGATATCTCATCAAACAAAAGTTCAAGGTACAAGTTCTGATACCCAACAATAGGCAACGACATTTGAGTACAAGCTTTCAATGCTTTCGATGCCTCCACATAGTTTTGATGAAGCTGTTCAGAAGTTGCAAAAGAGCGATCATACCCGATGATCAACTCGATATCATAGCTCTGTTGAACTTTTCTATTGATATCTTCAAGTATCTCAGGTAGCTTTGTATCATTGATATTTGACATGATATAAATCATTTTACTCCCAATGCGACAATAATGATTTCCCTCTTTTAACAACTGACTCTTCATGTATCGCGTAGATAAATCAAATAGCTGTTGCGTCGAAGTTGATGCACTGGTATGGGATAGAGTGTACATCATGACAATGACACGATACTGCTTTTTAGGATCAATACCAAGTGAAATGGCTGTATCCGCAAAGGTTGGTGAAATTGCATGTTGAGGATCAAGAAGCCATTTTTCTAAAAAACGAGACCGAATCTTATCTTCCTGATTTTTAATCTGCCGTAAACGTTCGTCACGAATGTACATTTCAGTGAACTTCTTTAGTAATTGGCCATACTTGGATACCTGCTGAGGATCACCGGTGATGCCTATGACACCTACAATCACATCATCCACAACAATCGGAAAGTTCAAACCCTTCTTACTACCACTAAAAGCATCATCTGAATCAATCAATAGAAAAGGTAGATTTTCCTCGATCAGCTTTTTAGCTCCCATATGACAACTCGAAATCCGGGTTTCATCACTCGAAGCTATAATCATTGCATGCTTATCGATAAAATTGATATGTTGCTGAAGAATGGTACTCAGTTCTTTCACCATTTCCAAGGCAAAGCTTTGGGATATTTCCATGTTCATCCCTCCTAGCTACATTATATGTGCTTATACCAAAAAAACAACCCGAAGGTTGTTATTTCCAATCTTTTAAAACTGTAATCTCGTCTTCTGTGCACAATCGCCACTCCCCTGGATTCAATGACTCATCCAAAACTAATGGCCCCATACGTAAACGTTTAAGAAAGATGACTTCATTATCTACAGCATGTAACATTCGTTTCACCTGATGATATCTACCCTCAGTAATCGTAAGAAACATGGAATTTTCTGATTCGAGAATGACTTCCGCCGGAGCCGTCAGTGTATCATCACCTATGTCAACACCCTGCTCTAGTTGCTTTATCATCAGTTCAGTGAGGCTATCTTTGCATTTGACATAGTATACCTTATCTACTTTTCGTTTTGGCGAAAGCAAGCGATGAGCCATTGGACCATCATTGCTTAAAAGCAATAAACCTTCAGTATCCTTATCCAGTCGTCCTACAGGAAACACATCCTTGGGAAGTGGAATATCTATTAGATCAAGTACGGTCGATGACTCTTCATCTTCCGTAGCACTAATCACACCCTGTGGCTTATTAAGCATAATATAGACATTTAAAAGCACCGAAACGGGTAACTCATCCACAAAAATCTGATCTATATCCGGATCTATGTGAGCATCATCTTTTCTCTGAACAAAATCATTCACAACCACCCGGCCATTTCGAATAATTTTCTTTACATCTTTTCTCGAACCCAAGCCTGCAATCGCAAGATATTTATCAAGTCGCACGTCGCATCACCTTTCTAACCAGTGTCTTCAAGTTAAACTTGAGCACCTGTTCCATTAAACCAAATGTATCTGTAATCATAAAATATATCATTAATGTAACAACGGTAAATACACCAATACCAATCAAAGATACAAGCCTTCCATGGGTGATTAAATCAATTTGTAACAGATATAAAGCAAATCGGAACATAAGCATCCCAAGACTGGCAACCATCATCAGAAGTAGCTGACGCAAAAAGACGCGAAAGTTGATTCGATAATGCGCATGAATGTGTGCCAGATTTAACCCGATCATAACACCACCCGCAAGAATATTTGAGTAAATGGCTCCCGCAAAACCAGTGAGCATGATCAGAGGAGTCATAGAGATGGCCTTTACAATAAGACCCACAACCAGAATCATCAGAGCTCGCTTACGGAAACGAAGAACCATCATCATTGACAGCAAAATCGGAGAAACAGCAGTAAGTAAAGCATAGAGCGAATTATAAGATAGCACAAGCCCGCCCAAATAGTAATTGGTTCCACCATACATCACATAGTAAATTTCAGGTGCAAACAGAATAAATATGACAGAAAACGGAAGTGCAATATAAGTAATGGTAAGCAAAATATCTTTAATATATTTGCGAATAAGCACGGTATTATTTTCTGCAAAAGCAGCAGACATAAATGGAATCAGTGCAACAGAAAATCCTGAAGCTAATACAGTGGGTATAATCGTCAACTTTATGGTATTGTAGGAAATCATTGAATATAAAAGCTTAATCATCACCTCATCCTGGCTGATTAAGAACATGGAACGATTAAAAAGCATCAGATTCACAATGGACACACTGTTTCCAAGTAGCGTCGATAAAAAGTACGGTACAGAAAAGTACAGAAGTTCTTTAATAACTAATGTAGAGTCTGCAGATGCTGAAGTTTGGATACTAGCACCTTCAAGAATCGGCTGATACGCTCTTTTATCGATAAACAGTAAATGAATAATGGACAATAGTGCTGAAAACCCTGCAGAACCAACAGCAAAATAAACAGCCCACATCGAATCTTTCTGAAAAACAACCACAAACAAAAATCCCATGGATAAAAGGAACAGTATCCGTGATAACTGTTCCAGAACCTGAGAAAAGGCATAGGTAGACATATCCTTAAGACCCTGATAAAATCCTCTAAACGAACCTAAAACAGGTACAAGAAATACAGCCAAACTGATAATAATAAGGACTGATTTTGTTTTCTCGATGGAAACAGCACTGACATCTTCTGTAAGAACAAAGCGAGCAATTGGCTCAGCAAAGACAAGAAGTAAGAGTGCAGTTACAAACCCCATAAATGCAAGTATACCCGTTGAAATTTTTCGAATAAGAACAACCGTAACATAGTCTTCCTTCGCCATATATTTCGCCACAAGTGCGGCGATTGCAAAAGGTATTCCAGCCAGTGAGATCTGCAACATCACATCATATACTGAATAGGCATATGCATAATACGAGACATTTGCCTCAGTTGCCATCTGTTGAAAAGGAGTTACGTACAAAATACCTAACGCCTTGGAAATAAACATGCCGGCAGAGCTTGTCAGTCCACCAGCAATCATTGAACGATTTTTATTCGGTTTCATCTTCATCATCCATATCTACATCGTTATCAACGTCCCCAGGAATTTCTGTAGGAGCATTAAAATCGCGTTGAATCAGAAAGAACTCTCGGGTTGAATTTACTTTGGCATAATCTTTCCAGGCAACCATCACACGAAGAGTTACCACAGGTTGATCCACGATACCACTGAGCGCAATTCCTTTACGATATCCTTTATCAGAATTAAATTGAAATGGCACAAGATTATACTCAGCATCCTCAAAAATGCCTGCATTTGGCATCATTTTGTCTATATCCTCAGGGTCTGTATCATTTTCAACAATCATAACCTCAACATCATACATGGCGATGCGTGGATTATCGATAATCAAATCATATCGGTATGTGCGATCCGGTAGTTCATTTAGAAAAAATTCAATATCATAAAAATCTGAATAGTCAATAAATCGGTCATTATCAAAAATCGATGTATAGTACGCCTGATACCTCTGCATTTTTTGTGTTAATACCTTGTCTTCCTGATCAAAAAGTGTACATCCACCTAATGTAAAAATAACAAGAATGATCATCCATTTTTTAAGCATAGATTCACCTCTTGACTATTATAACACAACTGTATAAAATGGGATATATTGAGATTAAGAGGTGATATTATGAATTCAAGACAAAAATTCGGGATCATTGTCGTATTATTCGGAGTTCTGCTTTTACTTGAGCGACTCTTCCCATCCTGGATGAAATTGCTCACACAACAGTTTTTTCTACCCATTGTCATCATTGTCTTCGGACTTTATCTGCTAACATCAAAAAAATGAGGAAAATTTTCCTCATTTTTAATTGAACATTAAAACTGTGTAATGTTTCTTCCCTTTACGAATCACTGTAATCGACTGATGCAAGGCATCAGACTTCGTACACTCAAATTCAAGATCCACAATCTTTGATCCATTGACACTAATAGACCCCTGCTGAATCAGTTCACGTGCTTCGCGCTTGCTTTTAACTGCCTGGCTGATTACAAGCGCATCGATCAGTAGAACCGATGAGTCAACAGATGTTTTTGTGGCATCCGCAAAAGCCATCTCAAGCTCCTTCTTACTCAAAGTTTCAAAAGCCATCGAAAAAAGAACCTCAGTAATTTTCATTGCGGATTCAAGCGCTTCCTTACCAAACACCAGCTCAGTCAACTCAGCCGCAAGCGTTTTTTGCGCCTCACGCAAGTGAGGTGCTTCAGCTGTCTTTACCACTAGCTCTTCAATTTCCTCAACCGTCTTAAATGACAAACGTTTAATGTAGTCGATAATATCGGCATCGGACACATTAATCCAGAACTGATAGAACGTATAGGCATCTGTCTTTTCAGCATCCAGCCAAATGTTTTTTCCTTCGCTTTTTCCAAACTTACTTCCATCCGACTTGGTAATAAGTGGCGATGTCACACCATAGACCTTAACTTTGTCACCCAAAACTTTTCGGATGAGTTCAGATCCACTTAACAGATTCCCCCACTGATCACTTCCACCGATTTGCATCTGACAATCATAAGTCCTGTAAAGATGAAGCCAGTCAGCTGCCTGAAGGATCGTATAGGTAAACTCAGTAAACGAAATTCCTGTAGCCAATCGTGACGCCACAATGTCCTTGGAAATCATGTAATTAACATTAAAATGTTTCCCATAATCTCGTAAAAATGTCAAAATATTCAGCTTACTAAGCCAATCATAGTTATTAACCACTGTGACCGGAAGCCCTTTTTGGCTCAAAATGGCTTCAATTTGCTTTTTAAGTCCTAAAACATTGTGATTAATCTCGTCAAGAGTCTGCAAAGAACGTTCTGTCGTTGGTCTTGGATCACCAATCATACCGGTAGCCCCACCAATCAAGGCAATCGGATGATGCCCCTGCAACTGATAACGACGTAAAAGCAATAACTGTTGCAAATGGCCGATATGTAAAGAGTCAGCAGTTGGATCAAAGCCACAATACACAGTCATCGGCTTGTTAATTCTTTCCTTCAGACTTTCCAAATCTGTTACATCCTTGATAAGTCCTCTATAAGCTAATTCATCTAAAAAATTCATATGTTTGTTCCTCCCATAATAAAAGCGCCCTTAATGCTAAGGACGCTTGTTGCGCGGTACCACCTTACTTCATGTATAAAACATACATGCGCTTGAAGCGTTAACGCCGCGATACGTCTTTACTTTTCATAAAGATGCAAGAAGGTGTATTCCCATATTTTACGCAGCGATTTTCACCAGCCATCGCCTCTCTACATTGTTCCATAAGGTACTCAATCTTCTTTTTGCAATATCGAAATTATAACAGACTCAAAATTATTTTCAAGTCCTGCAACTTACTTTGTTGACTGGCGCGGTGAGTAAAGGTAACTCAACTCGATTTCTTTGTCTTCAAAATCCTCCTGATGAAGCATTTTAGTTATAATTCTCATCGCCACTGCTCCTAAATCATATGAAGGAATTGAGAAGCTTGATAAACGTGGACGAACCATTGCGTTATATTTTGTATCAATAACGCAGACAACTTCCATGTCATCAGGTACTTTAATGTTATTTTCATTCGCCGCATTAATCGCAGCCAATGCTTGAGAATCACGATGAGCAATAATCAAATCATGCTTCTTGCCCTTAAAGTAATTCGTCAAAAACTCATAAGAACTTCGATAATGCGAAGGAATTTCAACATACTGATCAAACTCAGCGCCTACTTCATTAAATGCACGTGTAACACCTTTGATTAATTGATCAATGGCATATGGGTTTTTGCGGTCCTGAATAATCGCAATATCCTGTTTCCCTTTTTCAATATACTCTTTGGTTAGTTCATAAATGGCTTTTTCAATATCCACATAGACACATGCCAAATTCTCATTTGACATCCGATTACCAATAAGAACGATAGGCACCTGATACTTCGTCAGTTCAACGAGCTCTTCGTACAGCAGTTTGTCATTATAAATGACAACGCCATCAACACGTGACTTAATGATATTTTCTATGATTTCATTAATTTCCGTGATACCTTCTGTGGTTGTATGGAGCATGATGTTGTACTTGTAAATTTTGGCAACATCAAGTAGACCATTGATAATTTGACCTGTATAGTTAAAACTTGCTTCAGGTACAACCAGTGCAATGGAAGTTGTTTTTTGTAATGCTAAACCTTGTGCTATCGCATTCGGTTTGTATCCTAATTTTTCAATCGCGTTTTCAACACGAATACGGGTATCTTCCCGGACAATTTCCAGTCCGTTAATTACCCGTGATACGGTTGCCAGTGATACTTTGGCTTCATTTGCCACATCATAAATTGTTACACGTTTCATTCTTTCACCTACTCATCTTCTGATGTATGTTCATCTGTCTTAGGTTTCAATAACTTTTTTAAACCTTCAACAGCTTTTTCTGCTACTTTAATCGTAGTGGCTTTAGCACTTTCGACTTTCTCGACAACTTCCGGCTTAGCAAAGAATTCTTCTACTTTTTCTTTTGTTGCCTCGAAGGTTTCCTTCGTCGCTTCAAACGCTTTTGAACCGACATCCTCTGCCTTATCCATAAACTCATCTACTTTCTCGTTCTCACGTGCTTTGGACATAAGATTAGCTGATGTCTTACCAGCTACATCTGCTACTTTTTCACCAGCTTCTACCGTAACTTCCTTGGCATGCTCAAATCGTTGCTGCCACACAGGATCATCTTTTAGTCCTTTCACTTTTGTGATACCCTCATTGATTAACTCCGTAGATTTAACTCGGAAATCATGAAGTTTTTCCTTCAGATCCTCATCCTCTTTTAAGTCCTTGGCAATCTTTCCGGTAGCACTCACGACAGTGTCAACCGCATGTTTTACATCTTTTTTAATTTTATTGATTTTTTCTTTGCCTTCATCATCTGTTTCTTTTGCAGCTTTTGTCAGCTCTTCTTCAAATCCTTCGACTTCTTTTTGAATTACTTCAATCGTTTCATCCACAAAATCGTTGGCATTTTCAACGACATCTTCGACTTCTTCCAAAAGTTCATCTTTGATCTCGCTGATGTTATCTTTCACATCATTCATCACTGTTTCCTCCTGTTTCTTTCTTGTCTTTCTTTATTTTTGATACAACTGAAGCAGCAGAATCCTTGATCCATTCAAAATTATCCGCCACAATTCGAACCGCTGATTTCACAGCTGATTCAGTTGCTGTCTGGACCAAATCTATGGAATGAGACACCCTTGTCAGCGTCGAAAGCGGAGCCTTCAACTCATCAAGGCTGTTGTTCACCTTATCCATGGCTGTGTTCACTTTACTTACTGTCACTTGTGCATCCGTTAAAATGTGAAGTACCTTTCTTAAAACTAGAACAAGAAAAATCAGAACAATGACTCCCAAAAATGGCAGTAACTGCTCTGAAACATTTTGTAATGAAACTAATAGCTCATCCATAATTTATCACCTCAGAACTATTGTACACAATATTGAAACAATTTTCAAGATTGATGATAGCGCTTAACACGCTCACTGAGCGAATATATGTCTTTTGAACTCATAAAAAGGTAAACAGCAGGTTTAAAGGAAGCTAAAACCTTCGCATCTTCTTCATTATCATCCACAATGATGCTGCCTTCGATAAACCCCTGCAAGTAACTGATGTCAATATCATACCCTTCTTCTGCATCATCAATGCTGGTGAACGGACATAAAGCAACCACATCCGCCATTTTTAAGGCATCTGCAAATGGCTTCGCAAAATTAAATACCCTGGAGACACGATGCGGTTTGAAAATGGCAATCAGAGGTAAATGTGGGTAACGTTTCTTTGCTGCTTCGATCGTTACTTTAACTTCAGTTGGATGATGAGCATAATCATCAATAAATACACTCCCCATCATTTCCTCAACAACGAACCGTCGTTTGGCTCCTTTGAACTGACCCAGACCAAGTTCTATCTGCATAGCACTTAATCCTTCAAGATAACCAACCCCAATGACCGCCAGGCTATTTTGAAGCATATGAGAACCCACAAAAGGTAGAATAAAATGGCCGAAAAGTTCACCTGAAATCAGACAGTCAAACTCAGTATGAGTTGATGATTCAATGACATTTTTTGCAACGATATCATTGTCTTCATGTAAACCATAGTACAATGCTTCGGATGATACAGACAGCAAGCGGCTTCGGGGATCATCACCATAAATAATCGCTGTACCCTTGATGTTGGTGCTGAACTGCTCATATGCACTGGCATAATCTTCTTCACTTTTAAAATAGTCAACATGATCAATGTCAACATTGGTTATAATCGCGATATCCGGATGATATGCCAAAAAATGACGGCGATACTCACAGGCTTCAACTGCCAGATGCGTCGAATGTTTCCCCAAATGACCCTGACCATCCCCAATGAGATAGCCTGTATCAAAGAATGGAGATAACATGGAAGCGACCATTGTTGTTGTGGTTGTTTTCCCATGTGAACCCGCAATCGCAATACTTTTATACTGGTTCATCAACGTGCCTAAAAAGTCATGATATCGAATAATATGGAGCGATGAATTTTTGCGTGCTGATACCACCTCGCCGAAATCATCGCCAAAAGCATTTCCGACAACCACTGTGGCATGATCTTCAATCTTGACTTCATTAAACTTATAAATAGGTATCTGACGCTTTCTGAGTTCGTCCTCCGTGAAAATGTGCTTATCTATATCAGATCCCGCGACCTTTTCACCTATATCATTCAGCATGCAGGCCAAAGAAGCCATCCCAGCCCCTTTTATTCCAATAAAGTAAATCATAGTGACTCCTTCGAATCAACCTCTGAAAGCTCACTAAAGAGGTTTAAATCGGATGTTGGTTCATCCAAGGGCAGTTGCTTCTGCTCAAATTCTTCTTCAACACTAAGACCCATCAAATCCTCAAGAGATAAATGTTCAACACTCTTGGCAACTGGTGGTTCAGGTTTTTTAACTTTGTCTTTTTTATTAATCCCATAAATCGGACTGATAATGGTCCCCAAAACACTTTTTTCACTCTCAACAGGAAGTTCTGGCTGAATACTTTTACCAACAGGTGCTTCCTTATGACTCTTACCAAAAATCGGACTGATCACATCCTGAAACTCGTAAGGTTTTACCTCTTTAATTACAACAGCGGATTTTTTTACTGGTTTAACTTCAGGTTCAATATCAATTCGCTTAAGTACAGGCTTAACTTCCTCAACAACTTCCGGTTGAACAGGTTCCATCTTTTTCTCAGGTTTCAACTGAACCATAGGCTCATGTTGGGCAATGACTTTTTTTACCGGAGGCAATGGTGGTTTAACAATTTCTTCCTCTTCGATGATTTCCTCTTCTTCAAACAATAGCGACATAATTTTCTTTAGCATAACCAATCCTCCAATTGCAATAGATTCACAATACTCCCATTTTCAAATTTCGATTTGACCGAAACAATTCCTTTAGCACTTGGGCGGTTGGTTAGTTCGGATAATGAGCACAACATGCCCATAGACAGCACACCACCCACATCTCCTTCGCGAATCAGTGTGCCATCGGGTAGCACTGAATTATTCAATGCTACAACCGTCTTTTGATTCAAATGAAGATTCGCTGCGCCACAAACAATGGAAACCACCTGATTTCCTATATTTACTTTAGCCAGTTGAAAACGCTGCAAAGGTTCTATTTCGACTACCTGACCCACAACAAAATCACGTGCATCAACCCAAGGAATCTTTATTTGCACATAAGACTCAACTTTCGCCTTTAACTCATCGGTCAGATGTTGAAGCCCAGGGGTAGCATATTCCATATCAACATTCAGCAAGTGAATCCATGTGATGTACCCCTGTTCATCAACTCCATAGGCTAACGTGTCATTTTTAACGACATCCACTGTTAAATTACTTGAAAAGATAGCTAAAAGTACCTTTGGAAAATCAGGAAGATAAAATATGCGTGTCGCTTCAAGGTTATTGAATATCATCGGTAGGCTCCTCTGGTTCTAAATCATTAAAATAATCATCAAGAAAATCCTGGTTGAAGTTCATATTCCCCTCAACAATACTGATCATATCGGCAACTCGACCGGATTCAGGCGCGATTTGCTCAAAGAGTTCAAGTGTCTGACGCTGATAATTAATAATCTGCTTGTTTGAATACATGGATACAACGGTCTCACGATTCACTTTCGTGGATTTGGCTACGGTCATCATATCAAAAACGATAGTTTCAACAAGTGCAAGTGGTGTTACGGCAGATAGCAATACTGCATCACTCTGCAAAACGATACTATAAAGATGCTCATCGACTTGACTGACAATCAGACGATAATTAAGTGTCACTTGATTGCTACTTAAATACTGTCCACTTTGATCAAAGACAACCTGAGCATACGTTGGAATATTTCTTAACTGATTTGAGTTAAGTGAAGTGCGATAAAAGCGTTGCATGATGATGTTCGCTGCATCGATGCTCATGACAATATCCACATCGTTTGACTGAAGCAAAACGGATGTGGAATTGGATGCTTTTTTACCCATATGAAACGGCAGATAAAACTGATACAACTTCGTCGTATGATTCACGATAGTCACAGGTTTTGCCTCGATTGAACTGTTTAATGAGCCTTCAATGCGATCTGACAGTGATTCTGCACTTACATTGCAGCCCACAAGCAATACCATCAAGAAGATAATCATCCATTTGCGCATAAACAACCTCCTTACTGATTACAGGAAATCATATCACTAATCAGTTGTTCATTCAACCCACTGACATAATGTCTTGCGGCGTTAAACGCTGAAACAATATCATTGACATCCACAATTGAACTGTTTGTATGAATGTTCCGGGCGCAAATGCACATAGTCACAGTTGGAACACCGGACGCATGTTTATGAATAGCACCTGCATCTGTTCCACCCATAGAAACATAGAACTGATAAGGTATTTCATGTTCTTCGCAGACTTGTTCAAGACGATGCATCATGCATCGGTTCGGCAGCATGTTGGCATCCACAAAACGAATGAGCACACCCTTACCGAGTTGGCCAAAAGCATTTTCATCTCCAGAAGCATCATTGGCTGGTGAGCAATCAAAAACAATAGCTAGATCCGGAGAAACCAGACTGGCTGAAGTGGTAGCTCCACGCAGACCGACTTCTTCCTGCACCGTTGCACCCACAATTAAATCAAAATCCAGTTCAACGTCCTTTAAAGATTCCAGCAAGGCAATACCCATCGCACAACCATATCGGTTATCAAAGGCCTTTCCTAACAGGCGGTTTTGTCCATGCAATTGACGGAACTGTCCATCGAGAACCATCATATCACCCACGCAAATACCCCATGATTCAGCTTCTTGTTTACTTGTAGCGCCAATGTCCACAAGCATACTTTTGATTTCCATTGGTTTTTTACGATCTTCTTCCGTCAGTAAATGTGGTGGAATACTGGCAATAGCCCCTTTGAAAACATCACCATTTCGATTGATAACTGAAATTCTTTGACCCAGCAAGGTTTGTGAAAACCAGCCGCCAACCGGATGCATGGTTAAACAACCCGTTTTCGTTATCGTTTTGACCATAAACCCAACTTCGTCCATATGACCAGCCACCATGACTTTTTTAGCATGTTCCTTTTTGCTTCGTTTGATGGCAAATATACTTCCCAGCTGATCATAAACAATTTCATCTGTATAGGTTTTGTATACTTCATGCAAATATTTAGCAACAAGATATTCCTGACCACTAATACCGTAAATCTCACTCAGTGGCTCTAAATGTTTTAATATAAATTCCTTATTCATTGATTTTCCTCCATACGCCTCGATAAATCGGCATGTTCAAGTCCATAAAACGCTGTTCATATTCTGTGATGGCATCTTCAGGATGCTCATCTCGACGAAAATCAACTGACATTTCCATCAACTTCCATGGATGCTGAGCCATGGATACACACGTAAACTCAAATAATTGGGAATTATCCGTCTTCATACGGATTTCTCCATCTGCTGCAAGTGCACGATGATAACTTGTCAAAAACTCTCCATGACTAAGTCGACGTTTTGAGTGACCTTTCTTTGGCCACGGATCACTAAAATTCAGATGAATCACATCAATTTCACCCTCAGAAAACCACTGATCAAACCCTTTCGCATCCCCAACAATCAATCTCATGTTTCTTAGTGGATGCTCCAGCATTTTTCTTAGCGCAACTGCAGCCACATTATAGTCCTTCTCAATCGCAATCCATCCACGTTCGGGATGCTTCTTTGCCATTGAAATCCAGTAATCGCCTTTGCCACAACCAATCTCAACAGAGATTTCATTCACCCCAAGTAGCTCTTTCCATTGACCACAAAGCTGTTCAGGATGCTCAACAACAATATCAGGATGACTTTGCAAAAGTGGCAAAGCCCATGTTTTTTTACGCATTCTCATAAGCTAAACGTTTTAATGCCTCCGCATAAATGGCTGTTGCCAAAACTAAATCCTCTACAAAAATTCCCTCATCCTTTTGATGAGCATCTCCGACAAAATCCGGACGATTTCTTTTTGGAAATTGCATACCAAACGCAACAAAATTAGGTAATGTCCGTGCATAAGTACCTCCACCCATCGTAAGTGCAGGTGTAAAGGTATCCCCGGTCATTTCCTGATAGACGTTCATAAGTGTTGAAACAAGTTCACTTTGCGGATCGACAAACATCGGTTCCTTGTGTGCAATCACATCTATAGACAACCAAGGTGCAACTTGCAGTACGCGACGATTCAATTTCTCCATAATCATATCAAAAGATACATCATTCGGATAACGAATATCCAACGTCAGTTCGACCATTCCATTTTCAATACTTACAATCCCCAGATTGCTTGTCAGATTACCCATGTGAGCTCCTTCAACAAAGTTATTGATCGCACGGCCATGATAATCAAAGACAAGCTGGCTCATCTGTGCAGCCGCGGTATCATTGTAAGCCACACCCACAAAGTTTAGAGCATGCACAGCAGCATTGAGACCATGTTGAGGAGTGGAGGCATGAGAATATGTTCCCATAAAGGTGTAGGTCACCAAGTTTTCATTGACAGTGTAGTTTGCAAACGTACGGGTAGCTTGAGCATAAAAATCAAGTTCATCCTTTTTTACCGGACCATCGATGGTCACACTGGCTTTACCAATGACAATATTCGGACGTTCACCCGCATGAAACGATGATATTACGCTCGGATGTTTCCCACTCAATTTAACATTTAAAATCCCTTTTTCACCATAAATGACCGGAAATCCTGCGTCTGGAACAAATCCCATCGTTGGAATTTCTCCAACCTCCAGGTAGTGCTTCATACATCTCATTCCGGTTTCTTCATCACAACCAACAATCAGCATAATCTTACGCTTTGGATTTGGATCTATATCTTTCAGCATTTTCATCGCTGTATAAGCCGCCATTGTCGGTCCTTTATCATCCCCAGTACCGCGACCATACATGATTCCATCCACGATTTCACCACCAAAAGGATCTTTGGTCCATCCCTCACCTATCGGTACGATGTCAAGGTGTCCTAACACGCCAACACTTTCTTCTCCTTGACCAAAAGAAATAACACCGGCATATCCATCGATATCCAGAACATCAAATCCATCCGCTTTTGCTTTTTCCAGCATCCAATCCAGCGACTTACGAACATTAACACCAAAAGGTGCGTGTTCAGTTGCACTTTGGAGGTCCAGTAACGAAGGTATAGCAATCAGCTGTCGCAAATCTTCGATCATTGAATCTGTATATTTTTCACTAAGTTCTTTAAAGTTCATGTTATTACCACCTTTTCTTCTATTATTTTATCACAGCCACAACAGATAGACAAAGTAACCTTGAAAAAAAAGCTGGCGAACCAGCTTTCTGCTTATAGACTAATCTCTTTTTGGACGACGGTTGCGATCAAATGGTTTTCTCTCACGTTTTGGCTCTTCAACAAAACCTTCAGGTTTTTCAAGCAAGTCACGGCGAGACACATTGACACGACCCTTATCATCGATTTCAACAACTTTAACCTTGACAATATCTCCAATTTTCAGAACATCTTCCGGATTTTCAACTCGTTCCCAAGCAATTTTGGAAACATGTAATAATCCATCGGTTCCTGTAAATAATTCCACAAATGCACCAAACTTCTCAACACGAACAACCTTACCATCATAAATCTCTCCAACTTTCGCAACTTTGATGATCGTTTCAATCATGTTAGCTGCTTTCTGAATGGATTCATAATCCGTATGATAGATAACCACGCGTCCATCATCTTCGATATCAATCTTGACATCGTTGCAATCAGCGATAATCTGATTAATGATTTTCCCGCCGGTACCAATAATTTCACGAATCTTATCTACAGGCACTTTCATTGAGAACATCTTCGGAGCATACTTACTTACCTGCTCACGTGGAGTATCAATAGTAGCAAGCATATTTTCCATAATCAATACTCGAGCTGTTTTAGCCTGAGCCAAAGCTTCCGTCAGGATTTCAGTCGTCAGACCCTCGATTTTAATATCCATCTGCAAGGCAGTAATTCCATCTTTGGTTCCAGCAACTTTAAAGTCCATGTCCCCAAAGTGATCTTCCATACCCTGAATGTCCGTTAACACCGTGTAATGATCGCCCCAGGTCACAAGACCCATCGCAATACCGGACACAGGCGCTTTAATTGGAACACCTGCAGCCATCAGCGCCATAGAACCGGCACAAATAGACGCTTGTGAGGATGATCCATTGGATTCCAGTGTTTCAGCCACTAAGCGGATTGCATATGGGAACTCTTCCTCAGAAGGAAGAACTTGAGCCAATGCACGCTCACCTAAAGCTCCATGCCCAATCTCACGACGGCCAGGTGCACCCATTCGTCCTGTTTCACCAACAGAATATGGTGGGAAGTTGTAGTGATGCATAAACCGCTTGGATTCAACAAGGGATAAATCATCAATAATTTGGGTATCACCCATAGCTCCTAAGGTACACACGGATAAGATTTGTGTCTCACCACGGGTGAACAAAGCGGAACCATGTACCCGAGGGAGCAAATCAATTTGTGAATTCAGTGCACGCAACTCATCGACCGCACGACCATCCGGACGAACTTTTTCAACTGAGATTAAACGACGCACTTCATTGGCAACTATATCATGACAAACTTCCTTGACTTGTTTGATTGTCTTATCCTTTATTTTTTCACTAGCATACTCTTTTGCACTGAAATGTTCAATCATCTCAGCTTCAATATCATCGATAGCACCATAACGAACCAGTTTTTCCTTGATTCTTACGGCCTCTTCCATACGGGATTGTGCAAGTTCACGAATCTCCTTGTCAAGAGTTTCTTCAACTACCTGCAATTTGATTTCACGCTTTTCCTTACCGACTTTTGATGCGATTTCTTCCTGGAACTCACAAAGCTTCTTAATAAACTCATGTCCAAAAAGCATGGCTTCAAGCATCGCTTCTTCACTAACCTCTTTGGCTCCAGCCTCAACCATATTGATTGCCTTCTTAGTTCCGGCAACGATAAGATCAATATCTGAACGTTCCATTTCTTCAACGGTAGGGTTAATCACCAATTCCCCATTGATACGGCCAACATTGACACCTGCGATTGGACCATTGAATGGGATATCCGAGACGCACAGGGCCAAGGATGCACCAAACATGGCTGCCATATCTGGGGAGCAATCGTTGTCAGCCGACAATACGGTGTTGACAACCTGAACTTCATTACGGAATCCATCCGCAAATAGTGGACGCAATGGACGGTCTATCAAACGTGCGGTTAATGTGGCATGTTCACTTGGACGCCCTTCACGACGTAAAAATCCTCCTGGGATTTTACCTACTGAATACAATTTTTCCTCATATAACACGGTTAATGGAAAAAAATCAAGATCTTTGGCATTCTTACTTGCCGTTGCTGTTGATAACACGACTGTATCTTCATAACGAATCAGTACAGATCCTCCGGCTTGCTTTGCAATTTCCCCAGTTTCAACAGAAAGACTTCTTCCAGCGAAGTCTAATTTAAATACTTCTTTTAGCATTTTTTCACCTCTATATTTATCTTTATCATTCTATCACAAAAAATACACTTATTAAACAAGTATTTCAAGGGATAGATTTCACGGATCGTCTTACTTTAAGAAGGATTTCACCATTTCCTTATTCACATAGGGACTGGTCGATGCTTTTAAAAGACTTCCATAGGAGAGTTTAAATGAAAGAATATCCCCTACAGCAATGTCGCTGCCATTGGTTATTTCAAGTAGAAGATGATCGCTACTCGCCCCAAGTATACGCAAATCCTCATTGCATGGAGTCATAGTGACATCGGTATCCTGCAACCCCACAGCACAGATACAGACAAAACGCTCACCCACATCCTTAAACTGTTTCACCTCACCAAACGCATTACGTCCGATTTTTCCTTGGGGTGCTGAAGGTTTATGTTTAACCTCAATGACCTCTGCTTCCAATAAACAAACATCATCATAGGTGTCTTCTAGACGCATTCCATAGGCTGTTTCCACACCAAGAAAAAGCGACTCCCCTAAACGAAGCTGAGTAATGGGTGGCAAAGTCTTTTCTGTAAGCATCAGATGAAGCGTACTCGAGTTCCCTCCTGAAATGACCTTGCAGCTCGGCAAATGATTGACTGTATACCGCTGCAAGTTGACCAGTTTTGTTAAGATTTGTTGGGTAGGTATTAATCCCCCGTAACAGGATAGATTTGTTCCGATACCGATACATCGAAGATGGGTGCATTGTTTGATTGTTTCAATCACTGCATCCAGTTCTTCCTGATAGAAAATCCCTTCACGTAAATCACCCATATCAACCATAATCATCACTTCATGAATCAACTGAAGATTCTTTGCGATTTCATTGATTGCTTTCAAAGTCACAACTTCAGAATGCAGCGAAATATCAGCAAGCATGACCACATCTTCCAGTTCACTTAGCATAGGCAATCGCAATAACATTTTCTTAACTGGAAGTGACTGATACTTCAATAGATTTTCACAGCGGGAATCCGATAAAATTGAAAGACCTGCTTCCATCATCGTCTGAGCAACATCCGGATGACCCGACAACGCTTTGGTTACCCCAACAACTTCAAGATGATAGAATTCACATAATTTTAAAATCGTCTTGATATTGTGATCCAATTTACTTAAATCAATACTCAGTTTTGGATACATAACCAATCCTCCTGATAGTGCTTTTTCAAAAATGCTTTGACCTCTTCCGGATAGCTCAATGATAAAACTCCCAGACTTGACCAGAGATAATCTGTATCTTTAACAATACAGACATCAGAGGATGGTAGCAGATATTGACCCTGATAGGTATCAAGAATTTCTTTAATCATAGTTTCAGGATTCTGATGATACAATAGAGCACCACCTGTTAATACAATCGTATTAATATTGGTACAATCCTTGCCATCGATTATCGTCGTTCTTCCTGTAGATCCATAACTAATCTTAATTTTGCCTACATGTCGCAATAAGGCTGTTTTCACAGCATGTTTCGTCAGTTCATCCCGCAGTAGACTTTGCTCTTCCGTTAGTGTAATCGCCTCAAAATCATCCAATAAAGAACGTGGATACGTACTATATGATAAGGAATCATATAGATGATAGCGATTCTTAAAAACACCCAAGTCACCTTCCACGGTTCGTTTTGCCTCCGGTTCCACAGAGAATTGACGATGTTTATATTGTAAAGAAACCGGGTTGACAGAATGAATATCGGTCGTTGCACCGCCGACATCAATCACCATCACATGTTTCAACCAGGGTTGCATCAAGGCAGCCAAGGTATTGACAGCTGCCGGTGTTGGCATGATATGCCCATCAACAACGGAGGACAACTCACTCATACCTTTGGCATGAATAATGTGTCGTTCAAATACCTGCTGAATCTTCTTTCGGACCGGCTCAACTACTAACTCATCAATCGTAGGGTAAACATTGTCAACCACGTAGATTTCAGTTTTTGCGTGTTCAAAAATCTGTTTTACTCGATTAGCTACCACTTTGTTTCCAGCATAAATAATAGGAAATGATGGTTTTAAGCGTGCAAGCATGGTTGCGTTGTGTAACACCGTTTCCTTTTCACCATAATCGACTCCACCCGCAAGCAAAAGAATATTACATGGGGTCGATTGAATCATCGCTAGATCATCTTCGCTCAGCTTTCCAACAACCACGGCTTTGATGTTTGCTCCAGCACCAAGTGCAGCTTCACTTGCGGCTTTAACGGTCATATCCTTAACCAGACCGACCACAATCATAGATAACCCGCCAGCAGCGGATGAACTGAGATGTAACTGTGTATACTCAATACCTTCACTACAGGCATGATGAATGGCCTTTGTTAAACCCTCCAGTACTGACGTTTCACCTTGAGTTGTTTCTGAAACTCCTTGTGCTTTTAGAATAAGCTGTTGATCCACTAAATCAAACGCAAAGACAAGGGTTGTGGTACTGCCAATTTCTGCCAGCAGTAAATCAGCCTTCATAAGGCACATCCTTCCGATATTTCACTAGGAAAGTCGCAACGTGATTTCCTTTCGTCTTCCGACCAAATCCGGCATCGATTCCCTGAACCACTGCGACTTCCGGAGATACCTGTGTTCCTCCGGCAATAAGTAAAAATCGGTCTCGAACCCCTTTTTCAACACAGATATCATGAAGCTTTTTCATATTTTTATAGTGAATATCATCATGTGAGATAATCGTTGAAATCAAAATGGCCTGAGCATCACTTTCGATGGCCGCATCCACACATTTTTCAAGAGGAACGGATGTGCCAAGATATAGGCAGTCAATGCCATATTTTTCAATCCCTCCATGCTTAATATCGATAATTTCCCGCAAGCCAACGGAATGTTCATCTTCCCCAACAGTTCCCGCAACGATTTTCATTGGATACCTGGCTAGGTAGTCTTTCAAAAATTCATCCGATAGGACTTCTTTCTTCGGAGGAATTTTAAGTGTCGTCATATCAATATCAAATTCAATTTTTCCTTTGAGTTCAACCCGTGTTCCCTCAGCCAATTGCATAATTTCAGTAGAAATCACTTCCGCTTCCTGAAGATTCATGTGTTTGGCCACAGAAAGTGCTCCAGCGATCGCAATATCCTCTTTGGCAGGAATCATCATGGTCAAAAGGACGACCCCATCCCCCAGCCATTCCATTTCAGGTCGAATCGTGTTTGTATTTCTATATGGCTTCGTGTCATTGAGTCGCTGATAAACATTGTCACTTTCATCCAGTTCATCGATGTACTGAATCCAGTCAGGATGAGTAAAGGTGGATCCTCCGATAGCCGTGGATGGGTTTGATGAAGATACATTGTACTGCTCCACATTGTTATATCCAAATACCGCCTCTACAGGTGCAAAGTAACGTTTATTTTTAGAAACAATCGTATTGGCAGCAATGCCACCGTCTACTGGACGGGCAATCCCATCGCCATTGCGCTGCGGATAAAATCCTGAATCAACGAAAAATCCTTGAGCAACAGATTCAAAATATCCACCTACCTCAAGCATTTCTTCAAGCATGCATATGGCACGGATTTTCAGTTCACGTATCTCTTCGTTCAGTTTCGGATGATTGCGGTTAATCTGCACATATTCTTTGATACCATCCAAACCTGAAAAGACCTGTTTTGCGGTATCGACAGCTTCAATATTATAGATGTGCCAAGGAACATTTCTACCTTCATCCGGTGTAATCGTCGATTGGATATCCGCACTTGTAA
Source organism: Erysipelotrichaceae bacterium (assembly GCA_003510215.1). Classification (GTDB taxonomy): domain Bacteria; phylum Bacillota_I; class Bacilli_A; order Erysipelotrichales; family Erysipelotrichaceae; genus UBA2227. The sequence goes on along the minus strand of DOKQ01000097.1, from coordinate 2,116 downwards.
GTACCGATAGTAATAGATTCAATGTATGGGTTACCGTAGCTTCCCTTGTTGAGGACTCCATATATTTGGTATTCATCTGTGCACGAATCTTGTAATCCTTAAACAAATCTCTAAGCGCCAGTGCGTAGGGTAAATCCAGTCGCATACAGGGTGCCGGTGGTGCCGTTGGTGGCACACTTGAAAGACAGATATTTTCCTTTTTGATTCCGCATTGCAAAGAAAAGTATGAGTTGATGGCATGCTGAACCAGTAGTTCCGGAGTGACTTTCCAAGCTTCAACTGCAGTCGCATTGGCATTGTGAGCACCATCAATCTGTGCCAGTTCACCATAGGCCATCATAGCTTTTGAACTCGCTGCATCCACAAAGGATCGGACCATATTAATATTTCGATACAGTACGTTATACTGAGGATCCTGATGAGCCCCATTGACCCCCTCTTCCACAAACATGGCTGCGATTTCCGGACCTGCAACACCTGAGACATAGGAGTGATAGTTAATCGGGCGTCCGACCTCCTCCTCGATTAAATCCAGAGCTTTTCGCTGAGCACGTAATTGCTTGCGCGTAATCGGAATACCTCCAACTCCCTGAGGTGTACCTTCAATCAACCCATCAAAATGACTTTGACCGGCCGTACGAATCACCATCATATGATCTGCACCATGCCATGCAGCCATTCTCATTCGACGGATATCATCCTCAAAACGACCGCTGGCAATCTCGGTTGTGATCACAGCTTTTGGTTGAGGGTCAATGTTTTTAAATGAATGTGCTGCCGGTAAAGGCTGAAAGTTACTTAGGGTTGCGGATGTATCCTTATACTTAAAAGGCCCCAGGGTTTGGGGCAAAGCAGTACGCCAGACCCACCCTTTTCGCTTTGGCCGATAATGCTCTAAATCCTCAAGAATCATCTCAATATCGATTTTTTCATGGATATTCATTGCATCGCCTCCTTAAATCGTTTGCACTGCTCAACAAAATACAGTTCATCCTGAGCAGCCACAATGACTTCACGTAACGATTGTTTTGTGGCCTTTGCGATAAAATACAAAAAATGACCAATGCCATATTCGAGGATCATTTGCTGCTGAGCTAAAAAGACCAGACGGGTAGCTTCAATGCTGCTAGCTCCCATTCGCATAGCCACAGATCGTTCAATCGACGGTGAAGTGGATGTTGATGCAAGCTTTAGCAGTGGGTCAACCAACTGTTTGGTCAACTCCCAGAAGCGCTCATTCAACTGCTGGTCGTCAAGGTGCTGAAGATGAGCACCTCTTGTTATAATATCGTCATTTCTTTTCACAAAAAACCTCCCATTGGCGGATAATTTCCTCTTTTGTACAGCGTGTTTCTTCCATAAAGAATACAACGTTAACATCACTCAATTCATCTGAAGAAATCTCTTTAAACTTGTTATTCAGATAGGATCTACGCATTTTATCAAGATCCACTTCATCATAGCGAAGCAAGGATGGAAGTGCCGGAATCACAATGGACTCACCCGCAATCTCATCTTTCGGATCACCCACTCGAATCCGGATTCCCATATGCTTGGCGAAGCTGAGCTGGGCATTAAAATGCTTACCTGCTCCGGTATACTCGGTTTCCTGAACCACAATCAGTTCATCTTCTTTCATTTGCTGAGCTAAAACAAACGCAGCAGCTAAAGCGGTGTTTCCTGCCGGACCCCGTTCCAGACCTTCAAGTTTCGCCAATGCCTCCGTGATATAGAACACTTCCCCTTGCTTGACCGTTACATAGCGATCAAGATATCGCAGTGGACGAGCCGCTGAAAAGACTACATCCGAACGATCGGGATTTTGTGCAAATGGAAATCCAAAGCCTGTATGACCGGTGGTAAACGATTTTCGATTAAAATCATAGTCACTGGCCATCGAGAGTCCCGAAAGATCCACACTGGCACCAACAATCACTGAATCTGCCTTCATCTTTTGGATACCTCTTGCAGTCGCTGTGACATTTCCACCGCCCGCATGAGTAATAATCACTGCAGACGGATCTTTATGGTATTGATTACGAGTCTGTTCGATGATTTCCTGACCAAGAGTTTCAACTCCTGCAACCCCATAAGGCGAGTATAAAGAAGCATTAAA
>DOKQ01000153.1 GCA_003510215.1 Erysipelotrichaceae bacterium | reverse complement strand
AATATTCCATATGGCATTTAGCCGTATTTACCCGCTATATATCCAAAAGGTTGAAAGAAAAGGTAGAAGCAAGGAAGAAGTCGATCAAATCATTTTCTGGCTTACAGGATATACAGAGGAGTCACTCAAGGAAATCATTGATAATGACATAGATATGCAAACCTTTTTTGACGAAGCACCACAACTGAATCCCAATGTCCACTTGATTAAAGGAGTCATCTGTGGCTATCGCGTCGAAGAAATCGAGGATCCCCTCATGCAAAAGATACGATACCTGGACAAACTGATTGATGAGCTTGCCAAGGGGAAGTCCATCGAGAAAATTCTGAGGAAAGCTATTGTATGAAAAAACCACTATCAGAAATTCAACTTAAGGACTTACCAATGGGTCAGCCAGCTAAGGATGCACTTGCCCTTGTAGGGATTTTTACATTGGAAGACATTGTTAAACACAATGAAGAAGAACTGCTTGGCTTGCATGGAGTAGGTCCTAAAGCGATTCGCATCATCAAAGACCATCTTGCAAATCAACATATGACTTTGCCAAAACGATAATCAAAAAGGAGGAAGATCATGGTTGAACATCAAAAATTGGACGAGCAAATGAGTCAAGAACTTTTGTCCACGTTACAGCAACGATTTGAAAAACATATGTATCGTCATGAGTCGGTCGTGTGGGAGGATATCGAGAAAAAGCTAAAAAGCAACGAAGCATTACTTGAAACTCTCTATTTAATGGAAAATACAGGTGGTGAACCCGATGTGATTCAACTGGATCTATCGAGTGATGAAATCATCTACTGTGACTGCTCGAAAGAAACGCCGGTTAAAAGAAGAAACATCTGTTATGACCATAAAGCTTTATTAGCCCGCAAAAAATTCCCACCGGAAGACAGTGCGATGAACATGGCTGAGACGATGGGTATAAACATGCTTACCGTTGATATGTATCATCAGTTACAGAATATTGAACCCTTTGATTTAAAAACTTCCAGCTGGCTACTTACACCACAGAAAATCCGTGGACTGGGTGGTGCTTTATTTGGGGATCGGCGCTATGATACAGTATTTATTTATCACAACGGAGCTGATTCATATTATGGAGTTAGAGGTTTCAGAGGTTTTATTAAACTATAAATAAAGAAGCATAGCCTCCAATTGTGGGTGCTATGCTTTTTTAATCCTGTTTTACGATGATAGTACCATACGTTCCCACACTTCATCCAAATTAGTTGAGAGTCGGACGGTATGATTTTCTACAATATAGATTTTATCATATAGGTGCAAGTGTTCCTTAAAGATAATGTGACTGACATTGATAATGGTCTTTTCCAGATTAAGGATATCTCTTTCGATGTCCATCGCAATTGAGTGTTCCAGACTGGAGAAGATTTCATCACAGAGAATCACCTCAGATTCAAGGCAGAGGGCACGCGCCAGCATCAGTCGGGCACGTTGTCCACCAGATACATTGGAACCATTGTTACGAAGGTGCTCATCCAACTCCAGGGAAGATAAGCCAACGGATTTCATAGAATCCTTAATGCGATAATCTTCAATTGGCTGATACAAGGTTAGATTGTCCTTGACAGAACCGTTGAAGATAAACCCGATTTGATCTACTGTAGTAAATAATGAATAGTAATCAATAGGGACAATCTCGAAGATGTCGTGATGATCCAACGTGACGAGGCCTTCTTTGGGCTTAATGGATTGACGAATGGTTTTAAGAATGGTAGATTTACCGGCACCACTACGACCAACAATCAATACTTTCTCGTTTCCCTTCACATCCAAATGGACATGGTTGAGGATGTGACGTTCTTCATCTTCATAGCCCAGATGGCAATCATTAAAACTTAGAGTACCAAACTGATTGGCTTGAATGGAACGATTAATCACGGGACGAGTCAGATTCTTATCGAACTCATCCAGTACTTTGACAATTCCCTTCATTTGGGTAATGACTGGGGTAAATCGTTGTAAAGGCCACATGACGTTACCGAAACTGGAGACGACCATAATCAGACTTCCAAGTCCCAATTCTGAACTCTTGGCAACCAACACCCCACCAACAACCAGTGAAAACAAGACCAGGGTTTGAACAAAGTTATTGAAAGAATCAACCTGAGTGGATTTGATATCCACGAGGTAGTTATCTTTTTGGACCTTCGTAGCATGTTCCACAAACTGTTGATGGCGCTTGTCCATGAGCTGATGTTGTTTGATAATATCGAAGCCGTTCAGTGTTTCCTGAACATAATCGGTATATTTTTGCAAAGAAGCTGATTTTTTTGCCTCTGATTTCTGAACTGGTTTGTTTGTTTTACTTGTCAGAAAGATAAATATAACTAACAATCCAATAACAACATAAACCAGATAAAAACTGACGGTAGAAACAATGATGACAGCCATGACAAATTGTAACGACATATGAACAATGTTTAGTAAGTTCTTTAAATACTTATCTTCATAGCGATCAAAATCATTCGTTAAGTTAGAGCGATATTCGTTGCACTTCTCCTTTTGAAGCTGGGTGATATCCTGATTCATCAACCCATGAATGTATCGCGTTTTCATCAGAGTAAGACTCTTCTCAATATAGGCTGACTTCAAAAATGTTCCAAGAGTGTCAAGCAGTAACATAATCACCAGAATGCCAAGCATGACGAAGGCAGTTTCAAGCATTTTATCTAGTTGCTTCTCTAATCCGTAATTGGTCAGCTCACGAATTAAATAAATATTGTATCCATTGAGACTCACAAAGGTTGCCATGTGAAGCACATTGATGAGCAACCAGGGTTTATGACCTAATTTTACTTTTCTCATACAGATTCTCCCATAGGTGCCAACTCGATGGTCTGATCAAAATGACGTGACAGATAATCCAAATGGCGATGTGACACTACAATTAATGTTTTGTCTAAACTCAGTAAGGTGTCGTAAAGGTGCTGTGATGTCTGATCATCCAGACTTGCGGACGGCTCATCCACAAACAATACACTGCGATCATGATACAACTCGCGGGCAATACTCATTCGCTGACGCTGCCCTCCAGATATGTTCGTCCCGTCCTGTTCAAGAAGATGATGTTCCTTATCATCCAAAGTCATCACCCAGTCGTATAAATCCACATCCTTCAATACCTTGATAAACTTAGCTTCATCGTAAGGAGAGGTTAATAGGATATTATTACGAATCGTATCGTTGAATAAAAAGTGATTCTGACGAATGTAGCCACAGTGCTTAAGGAAACTGTCTGGATTCACTTCTTTCAGTTCATCCTGATCCACCCATATACTACCCTGATAACTCGTTAAATTTTGTGCCAAACAGTTAAGTAACGTTGTTTTCCCGGCACCTGAAGGTCCAGTAATCAATACTTTTTCCTTAGGTTTCACCCATAAGTTTAGATTTTTAAGGATTTCTTTATCACCATAACTAAACGACAGCTGATCGAGCTTGAACCCAAGATTGAAACTCATAGGCTTTTGGCCATAGTTAATGGTGTCAGTACGGGTAATTCGATTGAAAATATCGATTGATGTTTTAAAACGATTGATAAAATTGAAACCACTAATCATACTCCAGACAAGGTGACCAATCAGGTTGAAGACCAGAATCAGGTAAGTTAGTGTCAGTTGATCTTGAACGTATAGATACGTAGCATAGATGTAAATGGCGGTCTGATATGAACCCGCAATCCAATGATTCAGGTTGGATTGGAATTCGTCAATCCGAAATGCTTTGCGTTTGATTTGCTCCAATGTAATGACAATGGATTCAAACGGACGTTTGAAATTTTCTTCCACATGATATAACTTAATAACTTCCATCCCATTAAGAATGTTTGTGAGTTCCACATTGTAATTGGCATTGGCCTCTTGTGTTTCCTTTTTGGTTTTGCGGGCAATCGGTTCAAAGTATTTAGTAATTAAATACAATAGAGTAGTTACAATTAATGTCGAAACCGCAATGAGAGGAGAGATGAAAAATAGCAGAATACTTCCAAGAGTGAAGCTGCCAAAACAGTACACAATATTTAAAAGAGAAAGGAAAAAATCCTTTTCAAATAAGTTGATGTCTGAAACAAGCATGGACATAAAGTTTTCCTTCGGTGTTTTCTTAAAACTTTCGTAAGTATGCTTCATCATTTTTTCATAAGCTAATGTACGCACCTGAATCAGAATGTCACGCATAAATCCAATCCGTAATAAACGTGAGATCAGTTGAGTAAAAATAGGTGTAAATGCAAAGAACACAACGAAGGCAATCCGACGATAAATACCTTCCTGACTGGTCTCTTCGATGATTCCAAATGCATTTGAGAGGGCGAGTGTGGAGAATAGTCCGGAAATGGTCGTCATCAGAGCACCGATCATATACTTGGTAAACTGACGCCGATTCTTCCTTAATAATTCAAGAATAGTCATGACTTCACCTCAAATAATATCTTTTTATCTTTCTACGTTACTATTTTGACATCAAAGCGCATACGTGTCAACAATAAAATAAATTATATTCATATGATAATAAGAAATATTTAATAATATATTAATTATATCAATTATCAATAAGTAATGACAGTTGATAAATAACATCGCTAGCTAGCAAAGACTCAATGGAATATTTGGAAAGACATGCTTCTGATACCAGTGTCATATGAATTAATGCCTGTATGGTTGCGTTGTAAATATCCGTGTTTTGTGCAAGATATGTTGCAATCACTCCAGATAATACATCACCACTCCCCGCTTTTGCCAGACCAGGATGACCCGCCTCAACGAGGATCACCTTATCTACTGAGGCTACAACGGTGCAAGGTCCTTTCAATAATACGATTGAACTTGTTTCCTTCGCAAAGGCTTGTGTGTATCTTATAAGATCCTGTTGAAGCTCGACGATCGTAAGATCTAAAAGTGAAGCAAATTCTTTGATATGCGGTGTCAAAACTACCCGAGTATTCTGATGAGGTTTTTTCAACGTCTTTTTGCTATGAAAGAGCCCATCAGCGTCAATCACTAGAGGAATATCTTTTTTTAGCAGAATTTTCACCATATCAAAAGGTAATGGATCTTTGGACAGTCCCATTCCAAAAGCCACAGAACTCTTTTTGTCGAGTAATTGGTTGAATGAAGATTCATCATGATATGTCGGAGTCATGATTTCATAGGGTAAGACTCGAGTATATGGCAAGTTGGCTTGATGAACAGCTAAGCTTACTAATCCACATCCGCTTCGCAAGGCGGCCGTACTGCTTAGTGCTACGCTGCCCATCATCGTGGGTGAACCACCGATAATCAATACATGCCCGTAATTGTACTTGTGGCTGTGATGTTTTCTTGGTGGAAGATCAAGTGTCATCGAAGACTTTGGAAGATAGTTGACCAAACTTTCACTCCAAGGAAGCAACTCACTTAATGTCATAAAAATTCGTGTTCCACACATATCATATCCATCGTTCAGTACATGCGCATAACATAGATGATGAATGATAAGGGTATAGGTCGATGGGGTTATTGAAAATCGAGTTAAGCCTGAAACTGGATCTAAAGAGTAGGGGAACTGAATGCTTAGCACTGGAATATTTCCGATAGCTTGCTCATCAATAAAATGTGCAAGCTTATCCGTTATTGAATTAGAAGTCAGTGTAATCGCATCCACAATAAGATCAACGTCATATGCAAAATGATT
>DOKQ01000099.1 GCA_003510215.1 Erysipelotrichaceae bacterium | reverse complement strand
GTCTTTGATCATTTGACAAAGGACAATCCTTTCCATGGCTTCACTATCAGTATTAATGATGATGTTACGAACCTTTCACTGTCAACAGATGCTGAGTTTACAGTAAAACATGATTACACATCATGCCTATTCTACGGATTAGGTTCAGATGGTACTGTTTCTGCAAACAAAAACTCCATTAAGATTATTGGTGACCATACAGACTTGTATTCACAGGCTTACTTTGCCTATGACTCCAAGAAAGCCGGTGGAGCAACCCGTTCCTACCTGCGTTTTGGTAAAACACCCATCCGTTCAACCTACTATATTAAGAATGCGGACTTCATTTCCTGCTCACTTGAATCCTACCTCTTCCGTTATGATATGCTTCGTAATCTGAAGAAAGGTGGAACATTCTTATTAAGTACATCATTCCCAGTAGAAGAACTTGAAAAACATCTTCCAAATCGTGTGAAAGCACAGTTGGCGAAGAAAAATGCAAAATTCTATGTTATCGATGCGAACCACATTGCGGAATCCATCGGTATGGGTCGTCGTACCAATACGATTCTTCAATCTTCATTCTTTGCGTTGAATCCATCGATTCTTCCATATGAAGATGCAATTTCATACATGAAAGAAGCTGCGAAGAAATCCTATGGTAAAAAAGGTGATGAAATCGTAGAACTTAACTACAAAGCTATCGACATGGGTAAAGAAGGCTTGGTGGAAATCGAAGTTAAACCTGAATGGGCGGATCTTCCAGTAAGCAAGAACCGTCGTACTACCGGTGATGAGTACTTTGATGAACACGTAAGTGCTATCAATAACCTTGAAGGTTACGATTTGCCTGTTTCTGCATTTACAGAAAATGGCTTATTGGATGGTTCGATGCGCAATAACATTGCATTTAACGAAAAACGTACTATTGCAACTCAGGTACCAAAGTGGATTCCTGAAAACTGTATCCAATGTGGATTCTGTTCATTCGTATGTCCTCATGCGACCATTCGTACATTCCTTCTTGATGAGGAAGAAGTTAAGAATGCTCCAATGGAATTTGAAACATTGACTCCTACGGGTAAAGGTGTAGATCATCTACGCTACCGTGTCATGGTTTCTCCTGACAACTGTGTGGGATGTGCTCTATGTTCCGTTGAATGTCCAGGTAAGGGTGGCAAGAAGGCTCTTGTGATGACTGATGTGGCTGAGCAATTACATGAAGCACCTCTGGCTGATTACATTTACAAAGAAACACGTTACAAATCCGAATACTTCCCAACAGACAGTATTAAGGGAACTCAATTCCTTATGCCTTACTTTGAAGTGTCCGGCGCATGTGCTGGTTGTGGTGAAACACCTTACTACCGCCTAGTTACTCAATTGTACGGTTCTGATATGATGATTTCCAATGCTACCGGATGTTCATCCATCTATTGTGGATCAACTCCTTCAACTCCATTCGTAACTGATAAGAGTGGTAAGGGTGTAGCTTGGGCAAACTCCTTGTTTGAAGACAATGCTGAGTTTGGATTTGGTATGAAAGTTGCTCAAGAGTTTAAGGCGAAGCAATTAGTTGAACTATTTGAAAAAGGTCTTGAATCATTCGAAGGCGAACTTAAAGAAACTGTAAAGGCATATCTTGATGCGAAGGGTGATCGTAACCAGGAGAAAGAAATTGCTCCAAAAATGGTCGAACTTCTTGGTAAATCAGATTCGCCACTAGCGAAAAAACTCCTTGATAACCAACGTGATTTTGTAAGTAAATCGGTATGGATTATCGGTGGTGACGGATGGGCATATGATATCGGTTTCGGTGGTCTTGACCATGTTATCGCAAATAGCCTTGATGTAAATATCCTTATTTTGGATACTGAAGTATACTCAAATACCGGTGGTCAATCTTCCAAGGCGTCTCAAGCGGCTTCAATCGCTAAGTTCGCTGCAGGTGGTAAGCCAACAGGTAAGAAAGACTTAGGTCTAATGGCTATGATGTACGGTCATGTCTATGTGGCAAGTATTGCCATGGGTGCAAACCGCGTTCAAACCATTAAAGCTTTGAAAGAAGCTGAAGCATACAAAGGACCTTCAGTCATTATCGCCTACTCTCCATGTATCGAGCATGGTATTACAGGCGGTATGTCCAATCACCAAATCACACAAAAACGTGCGGTTGAATGCGGATACTGGACATTGTATCGTTACAATCCAGATGCTGAAAAACCACTAACAGTGGATTACACAAAACCAGACTTCTCCAAGTTCCGTGACTTTGTTATGACTGAGACACGTTACAATCAGTCGCCAAATGCTAACCCATTTGACGCTGAGAAATTGCTTGAAAAAGCAGCGTCCGATGCTGAAAAACGCTTTGGTCGTTTAATGAAGTTGGCAAGAGACTAAAAATCAGGATTTAAAGCGGCAGGCAACTGCTGCTTTTTTTTTCTTTCGTCAGGTTTTGTCTTGAATGTGTTGAAGTTAATTGTTTTTTTGACTATACTGTAATGAGAAAGGGCTTTGATACACCATGAAAGTATGCTTATATTTTGAAGGCGAAAACGTCATTTCCAGATCCGGGATTGGTCGTGCGATGAAACATCAGATGCGCGCATGTGAAATTGCCGGAATCGATTATACAACCGATTCAAAAGAGGATTATGATATTCTTCATATTAATACGGTCGGAATTACGAGTTCTTTGATGATTCACAATGCAAAAAACGAGGGAAAGAAAGTCATTTATCATGCTCATTCCACCGAAGAAGATTTTCGTAATTCATTTGTTCTGTCCAATCAGGTTGCACCACTGTTTAAGATGCATTTAGTTAACTTATATTCCAGTGCAGACTATATACTGACCCCCACGCCTTATTCTAAATCATTATTAGAAGGTTATGGAATTGAAGTTCCTATTCAAGCCATCAGTAATGGTGTTGATTTAGATAAATATGAGTATGATGCAGATAAGGTGAAAGCCTATCGCAAGTATTTTCATCTGAAAGAAGAAGATAAGGTAGTTCTTTCTGTTGGACTCTATTTTGAGCGCAAAGGGATTATTGATTTTATGGATGTGGCACGTAAACTGCCTCAATATAAGTTCATATGGTTTGGTCATACCAGCAAAGTCGCTTTACCCAAAAATGTCCGTCAAGCACTCGATGAAGCGCCATTTAACGTCATTCTTCCTGGATATGTCAAAGGTGGCATCATCGAAGGAGCCTTTGCGGATAGTGATGTCTTCTTTTTCCCTTCTTTGGAAGAAACCGAAGGAATCGTGGTTCTTGAAGCATTGGCTGGGAAACAGGAAGTCATCGTAAGAGACATCGGAGTCTATGATCCTTGGCTTGTGGATAAGGTGAACTGCTATAAAGGAAATTCAGTTGAACAGTTTGCTCAATTAATTCATGGAGTTATTGAGAAGAAGTTGCCTAGTGTTAAAGAAGAAGGTTGGAAAACAGCGCAACAACGCAGTTTAAATGAAATTGGAGATCAGTTAAAAGAAGTGTATGAACGGGTTTTAGCACAAAAAGATTGAGTAGTACTGTATTATTTGTTATAATACAGTTCGAGGTATCATTCTATGAAAAAACTCTTAAAAAATACATTGTTCAACTTACTGTTAATTGTTGGTTTTACAGCAACGGTTCTATACTTCACCATATTTGATTATATTGATGATATTTTCATCGTGTTATCACGTGTTTCTCCACTGTATCTTATCTTAACACTCATCCTAGCGCTTCTCTATCATGTGATTATCGGTGGAATCTTAACGAAGCTAACTCGAATCTCAAATCCACGGTATAAATATAAACACGGGATTGTGAATGCATTTGTGGCTGCATTTTTCCACGGTGTTACACCCAGTGCATCCGGTGGACAGTTTGCGCAAGTCTATATCTATCGTAAACAGGGGGTTCCCTTAAGTGATGCCGCAAGTGTTTTGTGGATGGATTTCATTCTTTATCAATCAACGATGGTCTTTTCAGTACTTATACTTCTATTGTTGAGATTCAGCTATTTCTTTACAGTACATTCAACACTCTTTCTTCTTGTGCTTATTGGATTTGCAGTCAATAGTATGGTGATTATCAGTCTTTGGTCACTTGCACGGCTTCCAAAGTTTCATCTTTGGGTTTCAACCAAAGGAATTGATCTGGCACATAGGTGGAAGTTGGTTAAAAACAAGGAGAAGCTTCATAAAAATATGGAAGCTCAAATTGAACGCTTTCAGGTAGAGAAAAACAAGTTGTCTTCTCATTTACCCATCATCACGCAGGTGGTGTTTGCAAATATGATTCGTTTGGCTATTTATTATCTACTGCCATTTGTCATCATTAAAGCACTGGGTATTGATATGGGTAAATACATATGGCTGGATGTTATGGCATTATCTTCTTTTGTGGCCATGATCAATGCCTTTATTCCCATCCCGGGTGCCAGTGGAGGCACTGAAGCAACGTTTATATTTATGTTTACTCGAATTGTCGGATTTATCAATGCATCGTCTGTCATGCTTATTTGGCGTTTTGCCAGCTATTACTTAATCATGATTTTGGGTGGATGTGTGTTTTTAGCTGTGAAGTGGTACTATTCGAGAATGGAATAAGGAGGAATATCTATGCGTATAGGGATGTTTACAGATACTTATCATCCGGAGATTAATGGTGTCGTTACTTCCATTACAACACTTAAGAAAGCTCTTGAAAACGAAGGTCATGAAGTCTATATCGTGACAACGCACTCTTCACTTTTGCAAACTAAATATGAAGATCGCATTTTAAGATTGCCTGGCTTAGAAATTAAACAGATGTATGGCTATGTTCTCACAAGCCCTGTACATCTTAAGGCGTATAATATCGTTAAAGATATGAATCTGGATATCATTCATGTTCATACCGAATTTGGGGCAGGTATTTTTGGTCATATCATTGGCAAAATGCTTAAACTCCCCATTGTCTCAACTTATCACACCACCTATGAAGATTACACACACTATGTTAATAAGTTCAATTTGAAAACAGTGGATCACTTTGCCAAGAAAACTGTTTCTCGTTTAAGTCGTTTGTATGGTTCTTCAAGCATCGGAATTATTGCGCCTTCATCGAAAACCCGTGAAATGCTTTTGCGTTATGGCATTCAACGAGATATTTGGGTAGTTCCTACCGGCCTTGACTTATTAAGGTTTGATAAGGAACGTACCAGTGAGCAGACTATTTCTATGATTCGAGCGAAGATTGATTGGCAACCACATGAGAAAATCATTACTTTTGTCGGAAGAATCGCCAAAGAAAAAAGTATTGATCTTGTCATTGATGGATTTAAGGTCATTGACGAAATGAATCTTCCTGTGAAGTTTATGGTTGTAGGGGCTGGTCCTGAACTTGAAAAACTTCAGGAAAAATGCAAAAAAATGAACTTATGTCATCGTGTCTACTTTCTTGGAAAAGTTCCTTCAGATCAAGTTCCTTCCTATTATCATGCTTCATCCGCATTTGTGTCTGCTTCATTAACAGAAACTCAGGGAATGACATATATTGAAGCTATGGCAAGTGAACTTCCTGTCTTTGCGCGTTTTGATGAAGTCTTGCGTGGATTGGTGAATGAAGGTGAAACCGGATATTTCTTTGAAACACCGGAAGATTTCGCGAATAAAGTTTCGAGTTGGATTGATCTTCCTCAGGATATTCGAGTCAGTATGAGAGCAAGTGCAAAGAAACAGATTCAGGTGTATGATAGTCGGGTGTTTGCACAATCAGTGCTAAGTGTGTATGAGATTTCCCGGAAGAAATACTATACAACCTATCAGATTGAAAATATCTTTATTAAAGATGATTTGGCAGAGGTGATTGCAAGCAACCGATTTGAACAGTATCGAACCTTGGCTTTTGCGGAGACTGTTGAACAGAAGGGACTGAGAAAAGATAAAGTGATACAAAAAACAACATGGGAAGAAATCGAGTCTTCACAAAAAGTTGTGGAGGCATATCAGTCATGTATTCGTAAACTTGCAATCAAAGATCGCACACGCAAGGAAATGTATGATTTTTTAACACAGAAAACCGATTGTACGATCGTGCAAATCAATACAATCATTGACCGGTTGGAAGAGAAGCATTATATTGATGATCAGCGATATGTAATGTCAATGGTATTTAATTTCCGTTCTTTACTTATGGGGAAAAACCGAATCATAAAATCGTTGATTCAAAAGGGAATTCCATATGAGATGATTTTGGAAGCTATGTCTATGGAAGGGAATGAAAGTGAATCTTCACTAGCCATGCGACTGGCAATGAAAATTCAGCCAACCATTACTCAACGTTCCATCATGGCTAAAAAGCAAAAGATTCGTCAGCGTCTTGTCAGTCAGGGATTTGACTTGGAAGTTGCGAATGAAGTCGTTTCGGCATTGGACTTCAATGAGGAAGCTGCTGAAGAGTATGCTAACTTGCTTGTAAGTGCACAAAAGGCTCAAAAGAAATTTGCGAAAAAGCATGCAAATGATGTATACTCATGGATGATGGCTGTTAAACGTTCATTATCTACACAGGGATATTCGTATTCGGATATTTCAAGAGCTGTAGATGAGATGGAATGGAGTGAAGAAAATGAACAAAGTGAATCAATGGAATGAGAAACAACGAATCTCGCAACCATTACTGATTACGCAGGTAACCAAAGGTGTGACCACAGCAGGGGCGCCCTACTTATCGATTGTTGCCCAGGATGACTCGGGGAGCATTGAAGGAAAATTATGGGATGTAAAAGAAGAGCAGGCGAAACTGATGGAACCAGGACGTATAGTTTTGATTTCAGGAGAAGTATTGAAGTATCGCAATGTGTTGCAACTGAGAATTCATCAGGTGGAGCCATCAGGGGATGTTGATCCGGCTGATTTTGTTACAACATCAAAAGTAAGTGAGGAAGTTCTTCGCAATAAAGTAGAAGCAACCCTAGCTTCATTGGAAGATCCTGTGTATAAACAACTGACAGAGCGCTGCTTCCGTGATTATGAAGATGATTTTTATCAGTATCCAGCCGCATCACGAAATCATCATGATTTTGTGGGAGGATTGGCGACCCACGTGGTAGCTATGATTGAGTTGGCCGATGAAATGTGCAAACGATATCCGCTGCTTAACCGTGATTTACTCATCAGTGGAATATTACTGCATGATTTAGGAAAGGTCATTGAGCTTTCCGGTCCGATTCTAACCGAGTATACGTTGCAAGGAAAGCTGTTAGGTCATATTTCAATGATGCAGGCAATTGTTTATGATGTTTCCAAAGAGTTGGGGATTGAAGATAGCGAGCAGGCCACATGCCTAAGGCACATGATTCTTTCGCACCATGGACAATATGAGTATGGATCACCGGTATTACCTTTATTGGCAGAAGCAGAAATGCTTCATCTGATCGATAATATTGATGCAAGAATGAATATGTTTGAGAAAATGTATGAAAGTGTTGAACCACAGAATTTCTCGCTTAGAATCTTCTCGTTAGAAAATCGTAGTTTCTATCGTACAAAATAACCGCGAAAACGCGGTTTTTTAATACCAAAAAATTAAAGTGTATAAAATACAATTTTAAAATAGCATATTTATTGCAATCAAAATGGGCACGATGCATCATATGACTAAAGAAAGCGGTTACTACCCAATTAAAAAGGAGGACTTTTATGAAAAAGTTACTAAGTATTATCGCGACCCTATCTTTATTATTCGGCATGACAGTATTCGCGGCGGAAAAAAGCATCGTGGAAATTGCGGTCGATGATGACAACTTCTCAATTCTTGTAGCAGCTCTTCAAGAAGCAGATCTAGTGGATGCACTATCCGGTGATGGACCATTCACAGTGTTTGCTCCTACCAATGCAGCATTTGAAGCTTTACTAGCAGACCTCGGAATTACAGCAGAACAGTTATTGTCTCAATCCATGTTGGCAGATGTACTACTCTATCACGTAGTTGCAGGCGAAGTACTAAGTAGTGCTTTAACCGAAGGCATGGAAGCCACAACATTAAATGGCGAAAAGATTACGTTCACCCTTGATGGTGGTGCTAAGGTTAATGGCAGTGTTATTTCCGCTGTTGACATTGAAGCAACAAACGGTGTCATTCATGTGATTGACAAAGTATTAGTACCAGCAGGATTTGAACTTGACGCTGAAGAACCAGCAGTACCTGAAAATTCAATCGTTGAAATTGCTCTTGGAAATGAAAATTTCAGTATTCTGGTAGCAGCTCTTCAAAAAGCTGATCTAGTTGGCGCATTATCCGGTGAAGGTCCATTCACAGTATTTGCTCCTACCAATGCAGCATTTGAACAATTATTGGCAACACTTAATATTACTGCAGACGAACTATTGAATCAACCAGACCTAGCGAAGGTATTGTTGTTCCACGTTGTTTCTGGTAAAGTCATGTCATCCGCCCTTGAAGAAGGTATGGAAGCTGAAACATTGAATGGCGAATCAATTACATTCACCCTTGAAGGTGGCGCTAAGGTTAACGGCAGTGTGATCTCTGCAGTCGACATTGAAGCAACCAACGGTGTGATTCACGTAATTGACACTGTGATTATCCCTGAAAACTTCGTCTACGTTGATCTTAACGAAGATGAAGAGCTTCCTGACACAAGCGCAACAAGTCTAATTCTACTTGGACTAGCTAGCTTAGTTGCAGGTAGCGGTGCATTGTTTGTAACTCGCAAACGCAAAGAAGACGAGTAAAACTAAATAGCTTGAATTAAAAGTCAGCGATTGCTGACTTTTTCATCTCGTATTTTTGATATAGCTGATGGAGTCGAGTGTTATGCCCAATAGACCAAAGAAGCCAATGTACCAGCCGGCATTACCC
The DNA here is from genome assembly GCA_003510215.1 of Erysipelotrichaceae bacterium. GTDB lineage: Bacteria > Bacillota_I > Bacilli_A > Erysipelotrichales > Erysipelotrichaceae > UBA2227. The sequence continues at coordinate 242 of DOKQ01000099.1, read as the reverse complement.
ACTACCTGTCCCCATAAGTCAATCAAGGTTTGATTGGTTGGAGTCAGTTGAATAAATAACTCGGGATTTAAAGGTGAATAGATTTGGAATGCCATTACGATAATCACAAGAGAGATGAGTTCAAGGGTTACGAGGCTAAAGAACTGCTTCGGAGTAGGGTATGGCTTAATGATATACCAGAAATGAACCACAACAGAAAATAACAAGGACACATTGAACAAAAGTAACCAGTCATTCTTTGA
>DOKQ01000003.1 GCA_003510215.1 Erysipelotrichaceae bacterium | reverse complement strand
AGTGTTGAACTCGGACAGGTTTCACCCATGGAATTTATCAGAGTAGCTGAGTCACGGATGCTTATTTATGATCTTGGATTAAGAATTATCGAAAATGCCAGTGATTTTGCAACGATGATATACCCAATGAGCACTGTACCGATACGAGTCGCAATCAACATTTCTGTGAAGCAGTTACTTAGAGATGAGTTCATTTCTGATATAGCAAAAATCATCGAAGATAAGCAATTAAAACACGGAATGCTTGAGTTTGAAATTACAGAATCAGCTGTGATTGATAATTTTGAGCTAATCAATACGAAGCTTGGTGAGCTTCAATCTTTAGGAATTCTGATTTCCATGGATGACTTTGGAACAGGTTACTCATCCTTTGCTAGACTAAGAGAGCTAAATGTGGACATAGTTAAAATAGATCGGTTCTTTATTGAAAAAATTGATCAGTTCAAACCGAATCAGTTAATCTCAGCAGATATTATTTCGATGCTACATAAATTGAATAAGATTGTGGTGGCGGAAGGTGTAGAGACACAGACACAATATAATTATCTTGTACAATCAAACTGTGATACAATTCAAGGATACCATTATAGCAAGCCTTTGCCACAAAATCTTGCGCTTAGTTTTATTGAGAATGCATTGAAGGAGGTTTTGAAGTGAGAAAGAGTTTTACTAAATATACATTGATTATTCTTTTGTATGGACTGATGATTTTATTGTTTCATGTCTTCGTTTCTGAACCGACGATGAATGTTCAGTGGATTCTTGTGGCATCCTTTGTATTTCTTTCTCTTTTTGTGCTTCTACCCCTGTTTATCTATACACGATACAAGTTTAGTCAAAACGAGGAACGTCTAAGAAGTATCTTAAATTCAACAGCAGAAGCTATCTATGGTGTGGATCATCATGGACGATGTACATTTGTAAATCAAGCTTGTATTACGATATTGGGATTTGAAGATTCCTCTGAGCTTATTGGGCAGAACATGCACGAGCTAATCCATCATAGTTATGAGGATGGAAGCAAATATCCAACAGAAAAATGCATGATTTTGAGTACAGTTGCTACTGGTGAACAGTTCTATTCAAAGGAGGAAGTGTTTTATCGAAAAGATGGAAGTAAGTTTCATGTGGAGATAAAGTCTAATCCTCAATGGTTTTTGGGTAAAATTGTGGGCTCAGTGGTTTCCTTTAATGATATTTCGGAGAAGAAAAAATTGGAAGAACATCGTAACTATCTCTTGTTTCACGATCCGGTGACAGGACTTTATAATCAGACATATTTACATGAAGAACTGCTTCGTCTCGATGTAAAGAGAAATCTTCCGTTTAGTGTTATCGTCGCAGATATGAATCATTTAAAACTAACTAACGATACGTTTGGTCATGATGCAGGTGATGAACTGATACAACTGATTGGTGCGGCGATTCAAAAGAGTTGTCGAGAAGATGATATTGTGGCTCGGATGGGTGGTGATGAGTTTGTGATTCTGTTGCCTCAAACCAATCAGGAATCAGCTGTAACTATCTTGCAGCGAGTTGAACATGCGGTATCTATGGTGGAATATAAATCTATTCGTGGAAGTATTGCCTTAGGTATTGGTACAAAGACCGATGTGAGTAAGAACATGAAAGAAGTTTTTGTGGAGGCGGAAGAGGCTATGTATCAGCACAAACATGTGCATCAGCGGAAGGAAAAACTGAATCAGCTGACATATATCATGGAGTCATTAGGGCGAAAATCCTTGAGGGAGAAGATTCATGCAAATGTGGTTGCTGATATTGCTGAGATGATTGCCATACAAATGCAATTATCACCCTCGGAGACAAAAAAAGTAAAGGATGCGGCGTATTATCATGATATTGGTAAGATTGGTCTAAGTGATGATGTGTTGAATCGAGTAGGTGAGTTAAGTAGCGATGAGGTAGTTGAAATGAAACGTCATGCAGTCATTGGCTATCGTATTCTGAGTCTTTTTGATGAAACCATCGATCTTGCTAAAGGAGCCCTTGAGCACCATGAGTACTTCGATGGCACTGGGTATCCTAAAGGTTTGAAAGGTTCGGACATTTCTCTAATGGGACGAATTATTGCGGTGGCTGAAGCGTATGATTTTAGAACCAATCCTCAAGCGTTGATCAAAATGAGTTCTGCAGATACCCTTTTGGAAATTGATGGGAAATCAGGGAAGCAATTTGATCCGATGGTTGTACAGGCGTTGAAGGATGTTATGGGTAAAAATAAAAGGATGGCTTGACCATCCTTTTGTGACTTTACTATGGTTTAACTAAAATGCGGATTACATCGCCTTCAACACACTTGCCATTTTCATCAAACTCCACAAATTTTGGGTATCCTTCATAATTTACTCTGGCATTTGTGTCATAGTCCGTTACGACAATATAACCACTCCATTCTTTTAGACTATCGGATGAAAAGAACGGTGTATCCCAGTATTGGAATTCACGACTTAAGCGACCGTTGCGATAGATGCCGATGCCATCCTGGGCATCGGGGTTCGGTTTATGAATCGAGACTTCGTAAGTTTTCTTGCTTGGCTCACTTTCAAATTCCAACTTAATGACAAAGGTTGCATCAGGGAACGGAAGTGATATGACACCATCCGGGTATTTATCAGTAATACTGACGGACAGTTGATCATTCTTTGTTCCATAATGATAAAGTGAGCTTGTATCCTCATCTTTATTTTCTATAAACTTGACGACCGTAGGTGTATTTAATGGGTTTATTAGGTAGTAATCTTCAATGGTAGTGACATAAAGATTAAGTTCTTCATTGGTGCTTGCGGCATCCTCGATATACCAATTAAGATCGAAGTTGAACTCCATGTCAATTTCCACTTGCTTATCCTGAGTTAGCAGTGGACCATAGAATCCGGATTGTGTTTGTTTTCCTGGCTCGGACTCCTTGAAGGATGGTTTCATCAGATACACATAATATTCCTCACTTGTTGCGTCTGAGTTGTTTACATCAAGTGAAATGGTAAATTTCGAAAATAGCTCCTCTTTTACAGGGTCTTTAGGATCATCGTTACCATTGGGATTGGGTGTATTGGTAGAACATCCGGCGATAAGTATAAGTGCTAGAAACAGTGCAAGAAATTTTCTCATAGTGAAACCTCCTTAATTGATTCTATTATAGCACTAATGTCATGCTTTGACATGATGGAATTAAGATTTTTAAATCCGAATATTGATACAAAAATGAAGTTGAGGTAAATCAAGGGCTCAGATACTTTGATGATTTGCTATCTTAGAAAAAAAAGTGTACAATCATCTCAAATGAGGGGAAGAATATGGAAAAAATACAAAGTGAAAAACTGGAAGCTTTAGTACAACGTCATTCAACCACGTTTTATATGGCATTCAAGGATTTGCCGGAAATGAAGCGGAATGCCGTGTTTGCGGTGTATGGTTTTTGTCGATACGCAGATGATATTGTGGATGTGGAACACGATGAGGAAAAGCTTGAGAAACTCGCCAATGAGCTATTATATTTCAGCAATGGTGTCGTTACAGATCATCTTATATGGAACTCGCTCAAGGAAGTGTTTGAGCAGTTTGAGATGACGGTGGATCCATTTTTTGAAATGATTGATGGACAACGCATGGATATCCATTTTATGCCATTTGAAACCATTGGGCATTTGGAACAGTACTGTTATTTTGTGGCAGGGACGATAGGGATGATGTTACTACCGATTTTGGCCACTCAACACTATAAGAAATTAGGGCAGGCAGCGATTGACTTGGGAATTGCCATGCAACTGACCAATATTCTGCGTGACATTGGGGAAGATGCGGATCAGAACCGCTGTTATCTACCGTTGGAACTTCTTCAGGACCATGATCTTGAGGTTCATGAGTTTTTGGGGAAACAGATGTCGGATCGATTTGTGAAGGTATGGGAAGATTTGGCTCAGTTGGCTGAAAGTAAGTATGATCGCTTTGAAACTTTGATTGGTTTGTTTGATCAGGATAGTCAGGAG
>DOKQ01000090.1 GCA_003510215.1 Erysipelotrichaceae bacterium | reverse complement strand
CTTCTATCCATTCCTCTTTCCATCGCTGCTATGTTCGGTGTCCGATGGGTGATATCCGAAGGGTTTGAATCAACCGTACCGTTCCCTTATACACACTTTATCTTCATCTTCCTGGTCGTCTTTACCATTGTGCTGATAACCATGAGTGTTACGACCAAGGTTGTAATGAAAGAGAATATGATTGATGCAATTAAAAATGAAGCATAAGTATTAAAAGGCAAGTAACAATAACTCGCCTTTTTTAAGTCAGTGACTTTTTGAACAGCTTTACTTCAAAATACACACATGCTAAAATGAGTTCAGACGTAGATTCTATATAAAATATCGCGGGGAGGGCAACGATGCAAAACATGTTAAAACTATTGATGAATTCCAGATTCCACTTATTCTTATCTATGTTTATGTTTTTACTGTCTCTGAATTTATTTCTTAACTTTTTTGTTGAGATACGATCCTGGGAAGGATATCTGTTTCTTCTGTTATCTTTGTTCTTTACGGCACTGAGCGCACATCTCATTAACAAGAATTCAGAGTCTGAAAAAGCAAAAAATCGAAACCTCAGATTTCCTACAAAAATTTAGTCGTTAAAAAACGCATCGGAATCACCCCCGATGCGTTTTTATATGAACATTAGACTATTTTGCTCTTCCAATCATCCCTTTTATCATGTAATGGATGTGGGCGACTATCATCGGATGGATATCCGATAGGCAGAAGCAGCACCGGCTCAAAATCAACCGGAAGCGGGTATAGTACCTTTAATTTCGCTTTATCAAACGACCCTACCCAACAGGTCCCCAAATTGACTTCACTGGCCGCAAGCATCATATGGGTAGCCACAATCGAGCAATCCACATCTCCACCATCAATTCCATCATATTTGTTTTTCCATGAAATTGTCTTATCATAGCCAATACATATGACTAAAGGAGCCCCAAAGGAATATCTGGTAACCTCACTCAACTTCGCCAACTGAGAATTTTCAATGAGATAGAAACGTTGCGGCTGACGGTTGGCCGCTGTTGGTGCCAATTGAGCTGCTTTAAATACGTGTTCCAGATGTTCCTCAAGAATTTTGTGTTCTTTGAAACTGCGAACGGAATGACGTTTGTAAGCTAGATCCAAAAAACTCATTTCGAATCCTCCTTAACTAGAATTTCCTGAATTCTGGCTATGTACATTGTATGATAATCTTTCTTTGGATAAACCTTTTCGTCCAATCCATCCACAATAAAACACTCAGGTTTGATTACATCTTCATATAAGACGGAACAACGAATGACCATAACGGCTTCCTCAAATGTATCTCTTCGTTCGTCCTGAATCAGTGTTAAACCGGACTCTTTAATTTTATCAGTTTCTCTACCACTTACACTTCCAAGATAGGACAGTGCTGGCTTATACTTCTTGTCAAAAAAACTGATGGTAAATGACTTCTCATTCTTCAACAACTCATGGGTAAACCGGGTTGGTCGCACAAAAATGGTCGCAACCGGCTGATTCCAAAGGGTTCCAAGTCCTCCCCAACTGGCGGTCATGGTATTGACTCGCCCATGATCATTCACTGTAATGAGGCACCAATCCTTATCAAACAACGTTAACGGTGCCACCTCAAAAGACTCAAATGAAATTGATGTTAGCATATATTTCACCTCTTGTTTCAAGTATATCATATTTTATAAGGTTCTAAAAACCTCTTTGTCAAACAAAAAATGGCATGTGCTAACGTTGTTTTTTCATTACATATACCATTTCTACCTTATTATATCGACTTCTGATTTACTAGAACCTCATAGACTTGACCCACGCCCCAAACAATACTTAGTAAAATAACTCCGAGTTCAATCGTACTTACAAAATTCATGTAAAGTAATGTGACAATTGTGGCAAGACCTATCAATCGATAGACCAGCACCACTCTTTTCTGTGTTAGAAAATCAAACAACGAATGTTTTCTAACATAAAGCATTATGTGTCGAATCACCTTAAGAATAGACACAATGACAATCACATACAACCCTAAGATCAACAACATGGTTACCGCATTGTTTGGACTTGAAAACAGCAGTTGAAAACCTTGTCGGGTAATGGTAAACCCTGGTAGAGCATCAATATCAAACATATACACATTAAATGTGAGAAATGGCAGTACAAATGTGTAAATCACTGCCACATGAAGAATGGCAAGATACACATCATGTTTACTTTTTTTCATCACAACCTCTCTGACTTCATCTACCTTATCCTCATTGTCTTCAAGCAGTTCATCTACACTTAGTTCTAATTGGTTGGCAAGTTTTTTAATGAGTGTAATATCCGGATATCCCTCACCGGTTTCCCACTTAGACACCGCCTTATTTGTTACCTGAAGCTTTTCTGCAAGTACCGCCTGAGTTAATCCCAACTCCTTACGACGCTGCGCAATCTTAATCCCTACATGTTTCTGATTCATGGTTATACCTCCGCAAAGACATCTTATCATTGACCCCAAAGATTGTCTAGCCACCCTTATTCGAGTGAGTCCACGAATCGTAGACTACTAAATTGATACAGGTCCCCCCTGTATTGACACAAATGTTATTCAAATATCTTCTTTCATCGATTGAACATACATGACAAGTTGGATCGTTGAAGTATAGATTAAGTAAAACCCATAAACAACTAGCGTTAGCTTCCACCACGTCGCTAAACGAACAGATGTTATCAGAAAATCCACAATGACTTCTGACGAAAGAAACATTACAATCAATGATCCAAAACTCATTTCTAAAACACATTTCCAGACTTTTTTCATTTTACCTCCCTATGAATCATACATTCTTTGTTAATCATTGAAACTAACTACCATAAAACCATGTTCATTTAATCTTACACTTAATCGATTTGTCCAACTGCGAAACAAAAAACTGCAATCCAACACATACATAGCATGAGAACGATGAATCAGTGATAATCTCGTTGAGTTCACCTGATATCCAAAGACTGAATAACCACCTGAATGGACGGAAACAAACTGATAATCCAACATATCGACTTTAAACGATGCCTTCTCACTCAATGAAGTATACGAAATCGTGTACGTTTCCCGTGATGACCATCGGGTTCCCATGGTTTTAAATGGTGACACGTCACGCAGAACGGTTATCACAGCTTTTTGCCCAACAGAATCATACACTGCCTGTACTAAATTGGCGTAATCATTCGATATATCAAAGATCGCTACGGATACCTGCATGTGTCTCACCCCCGTCCTTACCAAAAACCATCACACTCCCTGACTGAAACCCAAAAAGTACTGCACAGGTATCTGCTACTTAAATCTTACATAGATTTAGCTGTTAAGCCTAGCAACGATTGGTTGCATTTTGTTATTTTGCGTTGCATAATGAACATTAATCACGATATTTTCAATGCAGGGGACTATGAATAGCAAATTGGGAATCAAAATCCATCAATTACGGGTTCAAGCAGGGGATTCACAGGAAACACTGGCACAAAAACTGCATGTGACAAGACAAACCATATCCAAGTGGGAAAATGGCATGAGTGAACCTAGTTTCGAATCCATAAATATGCTAGCCACACTCTACCATGTAAACTTATCTTATTTCCAAAACGATCATCCTCAGCAGTCGAACAAGAAAGACAACATGAAATCACTTTTCTTTCCTGACACCTTACTATATAAATGGATGATTGTGATGGTTACCTACTTCTCTGTACTTTTTCTTGGACCCATTTCTCTCTTTTTGTCCATTCCCTATCTTGTTTCCAACCTACGCAAGAAAAACATCCTCTTTTCCATCGTCTTTGCGATTGCCTTCCTCTATGGAGTCAACATACTGGTCACCATTCTTTTCCCAGGATTAGCACCTCACAGACTTGAAATTAAACCAAACTAAACCACTTCATGTGGTTTTTTAGTGTAAAAAAGCTCATCTATACGACAAGCCTTATCTCTTATCTGATGCACTTAAAGTTCATCAAATGATTCTTCCATCACGCATTCGAACAACTCGATCCGCAAACGAAGCAACATCCCTATCATGTGTCACCAGCACCAAGGTAAGATCATATTGTTTTTGAAGAGACTTCAATAATTCTATGACTTCCTTTGAGCTGTCCTCATCCAGATTTCCCGTAGGTTCATCCGCAAAAACAATCGCAGGTTTATGAATCAGAGCACGAGCAATTGCGACACGTTGCTGTTGGCCACCGCTTAATGTAGATGGAAGTCGATCCACAAACTCCAAAAGTTCCAAATCGTTCAGCAATCGTTCACAATGCTTTTCGTCGAGCTTCAACCGGTTTACTTTCACAGGCAATAAGATGTTTTCCCTCACTGTAAGCTCTGGAATCAGATGAAAGAACTGAAAAACAAATCCCATGGACTCACGCCTTACTTTGGCTCGTTTATCACTAGTTAGTGAAAACAGTGATTGATCATCAAATATGATATCCCCTGAAGTTGGTTTCATGATACCTGACATACAATGTAAAAGTGTTGATTTCCCACAACCACTTTTACCCATAATTGATACAAATTCCCCTTGTTGTATTTCAAGCGAAAGCCCTCTAAGCGCATGAACATTGCGATAATCCTTCTTTAAATCTATAACCTTTAACATCGGTTTCACTCCCTTTCATCCAGAAGATCAAGTAAACTTCCTCTCAGATAACTGATATGAATCAACAGGCAAACCACCCATAAAATGAATGCAAATGTAAGTCCAATCATCGAACTGAATACTAGACTTGAAGTTTGAATTTTCATATTTACCGCGAAGAGTATCGAAGGTAAAATCACAATCAATACCGGTACGACATACAAGAGTGAATGTTTAAGAACCATTTTTGTTTTTGACTCTCCCAGAAAATGATAAATAGCCAAGGTCTTCCTCTTTGTCATTAACCTTTGTAAGCACAGAAGTGCAAGAATGGCCAACCCCAAACTATATTGAATGAATATTTCCAGAGCCATAAATATCGTTAAACTCTTCTCTTTGTTTACTTCCCGTTCAACACTCAAGCGCACATTGGTAAAATACGAGTTGCCCGCAACCCGTCTGACAAGTGCATCATACTCAAAAAAGTCTGACATTTTTTCAACACTTACCACAAAAAAATTAAATGTGTCGATAGGTAAATTCATTCGTTTTGCTCCTGCTTCAGAAAAGACAATTCCATTATAAGAGAACCCTGTAACATCTGTATGATCCAGTGTGAAGTTACGCTCATAAGTAAATGGCACTTCATTGAAGTAGATAACCTCTCCTTCTTCAAACCCTTGTGTATTTTCACCCTGAACATAGAAATTGTTCCCACTGGTAAAATCATCCGAAACATTAAATGATAACTCAAGTAAACTCCACATCGCATCATCATAATATCTGATACTTGCGGTCACTTGAGAGTGATCCTCAATGGGATACTGCACATATCTTATATTCAAATAGTGAACATACTTGGTTTTTGGATGATGGATTAATCCTTCAATATCCTCCAAGCTCCATTCAGCATTATATTGTGAAAATGGGTTTTGCTCCTG
>DOKQ01000096.1 GCA_003510215.1 Erysipelotrichaceae bacterium | reverse complement strand
TAATCATGCTTTTGAGAATTGAGATATCAATCCAAAAATATAAGCGGTATTCCTTGATTGCTCTCTTACTTACTGACATAGGTGGGTTTCTCGATTCTTCCACCGTTCATAGTATCCAGCCACATTTATAAAATCGTCTCTTTTAATTTTTCTAGCTCCACTTAGGTGAACAGAGGGGTTATTATCGGGTGTGTTATCTACGTACAAAGAATCTGATTCCATATTTTTTCAAAACCAATTACCCAACACCCTCCTTCAACTGAATGATATTCCCGGTTAAAGCTTCAAACATGTCAGGGTAATGCCCACATCTAGCACGAATTTGATTGTATTTTGCTTGGGTTCCATCTTTTTTCAAGTACAATTTTCTTCTATATATTTCATCTGAAAGCTCTGCAGCATGCATTTTCATGCCTTCCACTTCTTTAAGTACAATTTTCATGGCTTCTTGTAAGGTTCTCTTAGGAATCGAAGGACCAAGAACTTTCTCTATTGGACCTGAATTTCGATCGTACTTTAGTAGAATGTATACCGGCTCGTTATCTTTCAGTATGACAACCTTACCGTTTTTCTCAACCACTTTAAAAATATCATCTATGTCTGTTTTCAGTTTTTCATAAGAAATCAAACTCTCTAAACTCACTTCCATAGTTTTCACCTCACATGTAGTATACCACATCTTTTAATACAATTTCAATTTTTTTGTACGTTTTTGTACTAATGTTGTTTCCATCTGAAATGGCACTAAAAATAACCCGCCAAGTAGCTTGACCCCCATAATCAGGCAAATCAGTGGGTTTCTTTGTGCGTTTTTAAATTTGTCATGATTTTCTTTATATTTGAAGAATAACGTTCCACTTTTAAAAATCATAACTGCTTTTTTACTGAATAGTATGTTTGAAGCCTGCTACTCGGTTGATCCGGTAATGTTTGTTTTAAAATCCTTTTTTTCATTAATAGGATTACATTAGCCCTTCTGAAAGTGTCATTGTTGACATACTTTGATAGATACTCTTGCATTTCAGTTAAGGATTTGGGTTCTCTTCAGAATTTTATCAAATCTCTTACCTCTGTTCCGTTTAAAAAGGCTTCTTTTTCAGCAGCTTGTTTTGCCGCTCTTTTTTTCCTTATCTACTCTTGAAAAGATCTATAGCTTAGCGGAACTTCCCATTCAAAGACAGAAATAAATTGATAGGTAATTTGACCATCTTCAAAAACGATTCCCTTTTCAATAAACTGTTCAAACAACTCTGACTGAAATTCAAGTGTATATTGGTAACGCCCTCATTTTGGGACCTTTTTTATTTAGTCAGTTTAATATATGACTATCCCAAAAAGACAAGCAGACCGACAGCACTGAAATACAGAATGACATTTACGACCTTCACCCAGCGATGAACACCTGGTTTAAAGTACCAGAAGACAAGAAAGATATCTGAGCTAAAAAACAATATAACGATTATGGTATAGAATCGTGGCATTTGAATGAATGATAGTAAAAATAACGTGAGCAATATGATTAAATAACCCTGAACGGGTAATACCATCGCTTTCAAATTTAGGTTAAGGCGTAAAATAATCTTTATAAGCAAGGCACTTAATATCAGTGAGCAACCAATAAGTAAGACGAGTTGTGAAGCGGAATCCATCCAATATCCAATAAAAAGAACATGACCAGATGTAAAACTTAACATTCCTGCTATCATAAGGAGCTTTTTTTGACCCCGATTCGCACAGGCTAAAAGTACATCACCCAGAAAGTAGCAAAACACAGCTCCGGTTACCCAGAAGAATGCCGGATGATGTATAAGTGCTGCCACAAGAAACGTCGTGGATGTTACTGTTTTTACATATGGATAAAATGCGGCATATTTGCGATTAAGGATGGTTACAACGGTTAGTACAATCAGACCGATATAGCCAATGACAAGCCATTCCATATCTATCACCTACATTCATTATACACCTTACCCTAAAGAAAAGAGAACCCAGACAGATTCTCTTAAATAGATAATTCATGGAATAAACTAACCAGATCTTTGGCATGCAACTGCTTCTTCTTATCTCCAGAAACATCCAACACCACATCTCCTAAATGCATCATGATACATCGATCCCCATAAGCCAAGGCATCCTTCAGCTGATGGGTAATCATGATTGTCGTCATGGAAAATTCCTTTACCAGTTTGTTTGTCAGTTGCATCATGTGTTCACTTGCCTTTGGATCAAGTGCTGCTGTATGTTCATCTAACAAAAGCAGCTTTGGCTTAGAGCATACTGCCATAAGTAATCCTAAGGCTTGCCTTTGACCACCAGATAACAACCCTACTGGAATATCCAGCTTATCTTCCAAATGAAGTTCAAGTAAACTGAGAAGCTGTTTGATATGCTCCTCCTCTTCCTTATTTACACCTGATGTCAAACCAAATTTTTTCCCTTTATTTAATGCTAAAGACATATTTTCCCGAATGGTCAATGTTGGTGCAGTCCCTTTGGAAGGATCCTGGTAAACACGTGAAATATCTTTCGCACGAAGATGAGGTAAGATTTTCGTAATATTTTGACTCATAAATGAAATCATCCCATGGTCAACAGGTAAGTTTCCATCAATCAGATTCAGTAAGGTTGACTTTCCACTCCCGTTACTCCCAACAATGACCACAAACTCACCTTCGTTAATTTTTAGATTAAACTGTTTGAACAGATTCATTTCATTTGGCGTGTTTTGATGAAATGATTTCTGGATATTTGTTAGATGAAGCATTCAGACTACCTCCAATTGTTTGTAAAAAGTGCTTAAGTGACGATTGTTTGGAAACAATGGCAATCACGAAAATAATCACTGTAAGTAATCTCAGATAGCTTGGGTGCAAATTGAGCAATAAAGCTACCGCAACACTAAATCGATATAAGATCGACCCAGCAATGGCCATCGTTGTCACCTTGGCTCCACTTGACTGTAACAAGGTATCTCCCAAAACCACAGAAGCTAACCCGATGACAAGCATCCCACTTCCCATCGATAAATCATAGAAACGGGAAAGCATCATAACGATAGCACCACCCATGGCAATGATGGCATTGGAAAGTGCTAGACCAAGATACTTGTACTTACCAAGATCTTCACCTAATGAAATAACCAATTGAGGATTATCTCCCGCAACTCGCAGCATATAGCCACGTTTGGTACGTAAGAACCAGTCCACACTCAGTTTTGCAATCATCACAAGAATAACAAGAATCAACAACGGATAAAATCGCGAAAACTCTACTGGAAACCACGAAGGTAGAGTAAACAATGTACTTGATTGAAATACCGGGATATTTGACCGATTGCCCCCCACCAGTAAATTAATTGTATACAGACCACTCATCGTTAAGATACCACTTAACAACGGTTGAATCTTGAGTTTAACATGAAGCCAGGAAGTGATAAGACCAGCCAGCGCGCCCGCAATAAACGCCAATACCAACGCTACTGGGATTGGGATCCCAGAGATAAGACATACCGCACCAACCACGGCTCCTAGCGGAAAACTGCCATCCACAGTTAGATCCGCTGTATTCAAAATTTTATATGTCAGGGAAATGCCTATGGCAAGAAAGCTATAAGCTAATCCCTGAATCAGTACACCTAATAGAAAATTCATCTTAGTTACCGATGCGTGAAGCGACACTTTCTGGAATGGTAATACCCAA
>DOKQ01000088.1 GCA_003510215.1 Erysipelotrichaceae bacterium | reverse complement strand
TCAGTATCCATCAAAGTGCCGTCAAAATCAAACAATATGACCGGTTTTTGCTGCTTATAGAACCTTCTGAACACACCTAACGAACCTAAAACCCCTAAAATGATAAATATGATCGATACGATTTGAGCTGAACGCAACCCAAAGAACATCAGACTATCCGATCGTAAACCCTCAATAAAGAAGCGAATAACTCCATACCACATCAGGTAGGCATAGACCATATCTCCACGACGGACTTTGCTAAAGCGTTTATATACCAAAACGATGAGTAGAAAACCAACGATATTTAACACACTTTCATATAAGAATGTCGGTTCACGATAGGCTCCCTGAATAAACATATGATTCGCAATAAAGGTTGGCCAACCTTCAAAGTAACTGGCATCCACAGCACGACCAAACGCTTCCTGATTCGCAAAGTTACCCCATCGACCAATGGCTTGTGCCACAAGAATATTCGGAAAAACTGCATCAGCCAATCGGATAAAATTCATTTTGTTTTTCTTCGTAAAGAAGTAAGCAAAAATCACTCCACCTACAAGACCACCTTGAATCGCAAGACCACCTTCCCACATCTGAAGAATCTCCAGTGGGTTTGATAGATAATATTGTACATCATATAAAAGCACAAACCAGAGTCTTGCCCCAACAACACCACTGAGCAAAGCTCCAAAAAACAAATCATCCATTTTCGAAGATGAATACCCCATCTTCTTTAAATTGCGCAAACTCAAATAGTAAGCCAAAAAAGCTCCTGTCAGAATGAGCACTGCATACCACTTGATGGATACAAAACCAATCTCAAAGACGGTTTGCATATCTGGAAAAAATTTCATATTAGCCTCCTACATTTTCGCCATGATTAATGGCTTCTATATACTTATACACACGTTGATCGAAATCTTTCCCCGCGTCATGACCCATTTCCTTTAGAGTGAAATCAGTCACTGCAGCTTCGATTAACACCGCAAGATTGCGACCTTCTTTAACTGGAAAGACCAATTGAGGGACATCGATACCAAGCACATGCATAAACTCTTGCTCCTCAATACCCACACGTTTGTATTCCTTACCATCTTTCCATTTTTCGAGGTAAACCACGAAATCAACTCTGGTTGAATCAAGCAGTGAGCTTGCTCCAAACATCCGAGCAACATCAATAATTCCAATACCACGAAGTTCGAGCATTCCCTTTAGTAGAAATGGCGCATGTCCCACAACCGTATTATGAATCCGTCGAACATCAACTCGGTCGTCCGCGACCAAGACATGCCCTTTTCGAATTAGCTCCAATGCAGTTTCACTTTTACCCATACCACTTTCACCGGTAATCAGGACACCTTTACCAAAAACGCTAATGAGAACACCATGAATTGAATCTGCTGGCGATAGCATTTCATCAAGATATCCAATGACATCGACCATTAAGCGATAGGTTTTGAGTGATGATTTGAATATTGGGAAATTTTTATAGTTTGCAATTTCAAACAGAATTTCTGGACATTCATAATCTCTTGCAAGAATGATTCCTGGGGTCCAACCATCTGTTAGCCGATCGAAGACATAGCGCTGCTGCTCATCAGTCATATGCTCCACATATGCCATTTCCTTATCACCCATAACAACGATCCGTCTTGGCTCAGTATGTTCAAAGAAGCCCGACAACTCAAGTCCAGGTCGATTCAAATCCGGAACTACCACCCAACGTTGCAAAGACTCCTCATTCCCTGTTATCTGCTCAAACTTAAAATATTCATTAAAATCTTTCATTAAACATTTTTCATTTGCTTCAATCATAGATTACCTCCGAAACGGATAGTACCTTTTTCAAATACTGGCCTGTATAACTTTCAGTTACCTGACTTACTTCCTCTGGTGTTCCATAAGCAATAATCTGACCACCATCATCGCCACCTTCTGGGCCAATATCGATAATTATATCCGCTGACTTAATTATATCAAGGTTATGCTCAATCACAATAACTGTATCCCCATTCTCCACAATTCGCTGTAAAACCTTTAACAGTTTAGCAACATCATGTGTGTGAAGTCCCGTTGTTGGTTCATCAAGAATAAAGATTGTCTTGCCCGTCGCACGTTTCTGAAGTTCACTTGCCAACTTTACTCTTTGAGCCTCACCGCCTGATAACGTGGTGGATGATTGGCCTAACTTAATATACCCAAGACCCACATCCATCAGAGTCTGTAATTTATGTTTAATTTTATGAACATTGGTAAAGAATTCAATCGCCTCTTCTACACTAAGTTCAAGTACTTCATAGATATTTTTTCCTTTATACGTCACCTGAAGTGTCTCATCATTATAACGCTTACCTTCACATTCCTCACAAGGAACATACACATCCGGCAAGAAGTGCATGGATATACGCTTGACACCATCTCCCTGACAAAGCTCACAGCGCCCACCACGGACATTAAATGAAAACCTGCCTTTATCGTAACCTCGGATTTTTGCCTCCGGTGTTAATGCAAATAAGTTACGGATATCATCGAACACCCCGGTGTATGTCACTGGATTAGACCTTGGAGTACGCCCAATTGGATTCTGATCAATTTCAATAACTTTATCAATATGCTCTACACCTAGAATTTCCTTCACTTTCCCCGGTTTGATTTTTGGGCGACCCAACTGATGTTGAATGTATTTACATAACACTTCATTCACCAACGAAGACTTTCCACTACCACTCACCCCAGTTACAACGGCTAATGTATTCAGTGGGACTTCCACCGTAACATTCTTTAGATTGTTTTCTGAAGCATTCACAACTTTAAGCGATAGACCATTACCCAATCTTCGAAGCTTAGGCACTTCAATTCTCTTTTTTCCACTTAAATAAAGACCTGTAATGCTATTAGGATTAGCCATCACTTCTTCCGGTGTCCCATTGGCTACGACTTCACCACCCGCAATGCCAGCTCCCGGACCAATATCCACAATCCAATCAGAAGCCATCATCGTTTCCTCATCATGTTCTACCACAATAAGTGAGTTTCCCAAATCCCTCATGTTCTTTAATGTTTTAATCAGTTTCGCATTGTCACGCTGATGCAAGCCGATGGACGGCTCATCAAGCACATAGAGAACTCCAGTTAGCCTTGAGCCGATTTGTGTCGCCAGTCGTATGCGCTGCGCCTCTCCTCCAGAAAGACTACCAGCAATGCGGTCCAGTGTCAGATATTCCAATCCGACATCCTTCAAAAACTCCAGACGCTCCTGAATTTCCTTAAGTACCAAACGGGAAATTTCTGCCTGCATCGGTGAAAACTCAAGTTTCCTAACATAGTCCAACGCATTTTTCACAGACATCTGTGTCCATTCATTAATGTTCTTAGGCCCAACTTTGACACTTAAAGCCATTTCATTTAAACGGCGTCCATCACAAGCCTCACACACGGATTCCGACATAAATGTTCCATACCACTCGCGTGCACCTGAAGATGTTGTTTCCATAAAACGACGTTCAATCAATGTTGCAACACCCTCAATATAATCATTTTTCGTAAACGTATTCCCTGAACGGGTACTAATCGAATAGGCTATGGGTTCTTTTGACCCACGCAAAACAATATTCAGTTCTTCATCAGTTAGATCCTTTATCGGCTTACGAAGACTGATTTTATAATGTTTACATAAAACTTCAAAGTTCTGCCATTCAATATTTTCAGAACCTGCAATGTTTTTATAATAAGCAATTCCACCTTGCATTATACTCTTGCTACGATCGGGAATTAAATAATCCACATCGATCTTTTGTGTAAATCCAAGTCCCTTACATACATCACACGCACCCAGTGGTGAGTTAAATGAGAAAAGACGTGGCTCAAGTGTGCTTAATGAAAAGCCGCATTCTGTACACGCATATTTCTGAGAAAAGAGTATTTCTTCCTTCCCAAAGGTTACAATAGCCATCCCATCCGCAAGCTTCAACGCAGTCTCAAGTGAATCCGATAATCGGCTTTTGGACTCCTCACTTTTAACCAGACGGTCCACCACAAG
>DOKQ01000039.1 GCA_003510215.1 Erysipelotrichaceae bacterium | reverse complement strand
AAAGAGGAAGAAGCCGAACTCAAACGACTTGAAAAAGAACGGGAAAAGTATGCCCGTGAATATGAACGTGCATCTAAAAAGAAAACCACCGGAAATACCGAAATCCAGAAACTGGCTAAATCCTTTATGGGTACCATGAGCAGTTCGATTGGTCGAGAAATCGCCCGTGGAGTCTTCGGCTCATTGAAAAGAAAGTAACCGCATCCGCGGTTTTTTCTTTTGGGGACATTACTTGAATTATACCTGATAGTCTGTTAAGATATACTTGGTGATATCTATGGCACGTGTTGCGAGAAGTAAACATTCTTCATCCATTGTCTCAATTGTTCAAAAAACAGATGTTCAATGTTTTAGAGATGATCATGACAGAAATACATTTATTGATATTCTACAAAAGGCCCAAAGCACGTATCAGTTTCAGTGTTATGCTTTTTGTCTTTTAAATGACCATGCGTTTCGTCTGATTATCGATACTAAAGGTCGAAATATTTCCAAAATTATGCAATCCATTACAATTACCTATGCCATGTATCGGCAAGCAAAAACCAAACTTTTTCCTCAACGATTTAAGTCCAAGCCCTTATTAAATCAGGAGGAAGTCCTTAACGAAATCGGAAATATCAACCAGAAGACCCATACACGGTATAACAGTTATTGCATTTATCACGAAAAGTTATCATCCGATCTTGATTTCATGTCTCTAGTATTACCCCATTCATTTAAGATAACCACTGAAACCGTACCTTCGATGAGTGATGAAGAAGTGATAGCTAAAGTTCATGATTATCTTCAACGCAACCAATGTTCACTTGCTGATCTAAAGCGTGATAAGTTAAAGAGAAACAGATGTCTTCTTGAGCTTCGTCGAGAGCTTCCCTGCTCACTTAAACAACTGGGAATAGCATTTGGTGGATTAAGTGAATCAACAGTGAGTAAAATCCTGAAGCAAATTGAGCAAACTGATTGAAATTCAAGATGTGTCCCTGTATACTAGTTTTGTAAGGAGGAAGCAAGATGAGTTTAAATTTTAATTTTAATTTTACTCAACCGAGTCAAAACAAGGCCAAACTCAATCCTGAAATCATTCATGATTTTCTTGTCATTGGTGGTGGACCCGCCGGGTTCAATGCTACTCTGTATGCCAAGCGCAAAGGATTAGTTACTGGAATGATTGCCAAACGAATCGGTGGTCAGTTACTGAACACCTCATCGGTCGACAATTACCTTGGTATCAAAGATATCAGTGGCGAAGGTCTTATGGAACAGTTTTTAGATCATATACACCAACTTGAAGTGCCGATTCTTGAAGAAGTTGAGGTAACACGTGTTGAAAAGGTCAATGATCTATTCGAAATCACAGTTAACAACCAAACTGTCTTTAAGAGTAAAACTGCGATGATTGCCACCGGATCGAACCCTAGAAAATTGGGTGTAGAGGGTGAGCAGGAATATTCAAACCGTGGTGTTGCCTATTGTGCCATTTGTGATGCTCCCTTGTTTGCAAACAAGGAAGTCATTATTGCAGGTGGCGGTAACTCTGCAGTGGAAGCAGCCATTGATGTGGCGAAAGTTGCATCAAAAGTGACTGTCGTTCATCGTTCGGAGTTTAGAGCCGATCAGATTCTTTTGGATCAGATGATGAGCAATCCAAATATCACCGTATTTAAGCAGACACAAATTTTACGCATCGTTGGGGATGTGAAGATGACTGGAATTGAAGTATTGGATAAAAGCTCAAATGAAACACGGATGATAAATGCTGATGGAATCTTTATTGAAATCGGAAATATTCCAAGCAGTGATCTATTTAGTGATTTAGTACAACTGAATGAACAGAGGGAAATTGTTGTGGATAGTAAAAACATGACAAGTGTTCCAGGATTATTCGCTGCAGGAGATGTGACTCAGGTAGCTTATAAGCAAATTATTATCTCAGTGGCTGATGGAGCAAAAGCTGCCCTCGCCGCCAACGAATATATTAACCATCACAATACAAGCAAATAGGAGGAAACAAACATGCAAAAAATGATGAACGAAGAAGTACAAAACCAATTAAAACAAATTTTTAATGATATGAAGAATGATGTAACTATGGTTCTTTTCACACAGGAAGGCGAATGCTACTCATGTGAAGAAACCAAGGGCTTACTGGAAGAAGTTACCGAGCTTTCTGATAAAATCCATTTAGAACTTAAGGATATCAATACTGATCTTGATGATGTAAAGAAATACAACATTGAAATGGTACCAAGTTTTGTTATCTTGGATAGCAATAAAGAATATCACGGTGTAAAGTTCAACGGAATCCCAGCGGGTCATGAAATCAACTCATTCATTCCGGCTCTTTTGGAAATAAGTGGCGCGGTTAACGAAGAAATCCCAGCTGACTTTCTGGAAAGAATTGCTAAAATTGACAAACCTGTCAATATTAAAGTATTTGTTACACTCAGCTGCCCTCATTGCCCAGGCGCAGTTCAAAAGGCTCATAAGCTTGCCATGTTAAACAAAAATATTGAGGGTGAAATGATTGAAGCACAGACATTTATGGAATTATCAAATAAATTCAATGTCTCGGGTGTTCCAAAAATTGTTATCAATGATACACTGGAACTTGTGGGTAACCAACCTATCGATCAGTTCTTGGCACAAATCGAATCACTATAGTCGAAAACGAGGGAAACCTCGTTTTTTTAATACCATATAAAATAAAGAAGTAGATATCCTGTCATTACCGCAAGCATGGTAAATGGGACACCCATTTTCATAAATGTGGTGGTCTTTACTTCATAGCCTGCTTTTCTTAACATGCCCATAGCCGCAATATTGGCGGAAGCCCCAATTGGAGTTAAATTACCTCCGAGGGTAGCACCTACCAACAGTCCAAAGTAGAAGAGCGTTGGGTCTGTTTGTAGTAAAGTAGCCATCGATGTTACAACCGGTAGCAAGGTAGCCACATACGGAATATTATCAATAAACGCAGAAAGTATCACAGATCCAAAGACGAGTGTTGTAAAGATGAGAAACCGATTGGATCGTGTAACCAGCACAATCCATTGACTGATATCATCAATAATCCCCGCTTCCACAAGTCCGCCGACGGCGATGAAAAGACATACCAGTACACCCAGAGTGACAAAGTCGAGTTGAATCCAGACTTTCTGAACAACAGAGAACTTTTTGTGTATGAGTAATTGACGTATCAGCCCAACAAGAAACAATCCGACACAAATCATCCCATTGGTCAATGCAGGTCGTTGGGTTATAAATGAAGCCGCAATAAGCAGAATAATCATCGTTAGTAGTAAAAATGTAGGAATCAGATCATCCACTTCCTGAATTTTACTCACATGGATTTTCTGCCTTAGGTTTCTTAAAACCAGGTAAAGATACGTTGTTGCTACGATGGCTCCAATCTGTACCACAAAGAATAAACCGATTCGACCCTGATAGATGAAGAAGTCCAAAAATGTCATATTCGCATAACCACCGAGAAGAATGGATGTGGTGTCGCCCACAAGTGTCGCAGCACCTTGCAGGTTACTGGAAATAGCGATAGCGATAACCATTTTAACGGGAGATATCTCGGCTTTCTTTGCGATTTCTATAGCTACAGGAGCAACCATCAGTACAGTTGCCACATTATCCACAAAAGCAGAGATGATTCCCGCAAATGTAGCCAGTGCCACAATAGCAATACTCAGTCGTGCTGTTTTATTGACAAGTAAATCCGCTAGTCGGGCAGGCATTTTGGAATCAATGAACAATACCACCAACCCCATCGTACCACCAATCATCATCAGTACATTAAAGTCGATGACATGAATGAGTCGGGTGTAAGGAACAATTCCTGAAAGTACAAAAACGATTGCGGATGCAATCGCTATGGGTAATCGATACTTTGGTATAAACAGTAATCCGGTTAACATCATCACAAATAAGCCTATAGCTAAAAGTTTCATCTAGATACCTCACCTCAAGGATATATCTTACTCCTTTTTTGCGGGTTTGCAACAGAAATTATTCCCACTCGAGTAGTCTTCGTTCACCTTCAAGGGATTGGATGGTTGTGATATCCTGCGACACTTCCACCGTACCTTTATATTGCCCAAATTCATCACGTAATGCAAAATATTGAATGAGTAGTTTCTTCCCTCTCATTTGTATCCAGAACGTTGCAACTTCACGCTCATGATTACGAAATGCTTCAATGATGGCATCGACCATATGGACACTATCTGATGGATGACAGTTCCGTACATCACGTCCTATGATGGCTGTAGATCGAGGGAAAATCCGGTCTTTCGGTCGGGTAAAATAGCGAACTTTGTTATGTTCATCAATTACGGTACAATCAACAGGCAGTGCATTTAGAAACATAAGTAGCTGATTGTAGGTCAACTCGCCCGTTTCGGACTGAAACACCCAGTTCTCTGATTTCTCCTTAAAAGTATCTGTTGTTACGTCTTTTCGCTTTGGCTCTTCAATGAATGCAAACATATATTCGAAGCTTTGCGCCCTCATCTCTTCAAGTTCTTTTGATGACAGAAGATGCAGTGCCACCGGAAATAAAATTGACTCTTCTTTTTGAATCAGTCCATAGGCCGCAAAGAAATATTTCCCTACCAAAATGTTAAACTTGTTTCGATCAAAGGTATCCGCTTTAAGTGTCAACATAATATCTTTGAGATAATTACGTGTTACATCGTGAAGTGACCACATGATACTTAATCCATCATATTGAGCCTGTTTTTTCTCAAGATATGGAAATAGGATGTTTTCCTTTTTGACATAGTGATCTTCAAATAGGTTGCAACGATCAAATAATTCAATCAGTTTAGACAGATTGAGCTCTTTTTTTGCAAGTTCGGGCTTGATTGATTCAAGATGCTGTGAAAACGCCTGATTCTCAAGCTGAAGATGTGCCAAAAACGAATCTTCGGGCATCGGCTTTTCAAAATTTTTCAAACTCTGATAGAAAACATGAATACATTTATCCAAGTATGTGAGTACATCTTTGGGTTTTTCTCCCTTTGTTAAACGGGCATAAAACAAATGAAACACTTCGACTGGAGTGACTGAAAGAATATCCTGTTCTACCATCTGATAGTTGGATAGGTTCCCCGGTTCACTTGCCAGTTTTTCGACATATTCTGCTAAACGCTCAATTCTTTGTGAATTCACTTCCATGTTTACCACCTCTAATTTAGTGTATCACATTTTTTTCAAAATGTTTCAAAATTATTCACAAGTATCATTCGTTACATCCCTTAAAATTAATCGAAGTTATGATACAATAACCCTAGAAGGTTGGAGATAAATCAATGAAACAAACAATGATCACATTAAGTAAGTGTGCACCACAACGAGGTGCAGAAGTCAAAGAGAAACCAGTTCCTGAAATTGGTGAGGATGATATCCTTGTCAAAGTCCTTGCGACTTCCATTTGTGGAACGGATGTTCACATTTATCAGTGGGACGCATGGTCACAGTCACGGATCAAACCACCACAAACCATGGGCCATGAGTTTGCGGGAAGAGTCGTCAAAGTTGGGACACGTGTCAAACAGGTGAGTCTTGGAGATATCGTAACTGCTGAAACTCATATTGTCTGCAACGAATGCGAATTTTGTCGAAGTGGCAACGCTCATATCTGTCAGCACACTTCCGTTTTAGGTGTTGACCGCGATGGTGCATTTGCAGAGTACATTGCCATTCCGGCTACCAACGCAATCAAAGCAAACCCCTCAACTCCGGTTGAGTATTTAAGCGTTCTTGAACCTTTGGGTAATGCAGTTCACACCGTACTTGCCCAGGATGTTGTAGGCAAAAGTGTCGCTGTGGTCGGTTGTGGACCCATTGGAATCATGGCCGTGGATGTGGCAAAAGCTGCTGGAGCCAGTCTTGTGATTGCGGTTGATCTAAATGACTACCGATTAACTTTAGCTGAGCAGATTGGAGCTGATGCATGTATTAACCCAAAACACACGGATATCATCGAGACAGTCAAATCATTGACTCAAGGATTGGGCGTGGATGTTGTGTGTGAAATGTCAGGAAATCCCATGGCGATCAAACAAGCCCTCAGTTACTTAAAATATGGCGGGCATATGGCCATGCTTGGTGTTCCAAGCCAAGAAGTTTCCATCAATATCGCCAATGACATTGTCTTTAAAGGCATAACAATTTATGGAGTGACAGGTCGTAAAATGTATTCAACTTGGCATCATAGTCTAGCCTTAGTTCAATCAAAGAAGCTTCATTTGGACAAAATCGTGACTCATGTACTTCCTTTTGAAAAATATGAAGAAGGTTTTGCCCTTATGGAATCTGGAAACTGTGGTAAGGTT
>DOKQ01000012.1 GCA_003510215.1 Erysipelotrichaceae bacterium | reverse complement strand
CGCAGGCACATTACAAAAAGATCCACTCTGATAGACCAACTCAGCTGCCAATGTTTGGATGCCAAGTAGTGGAAAAAGCAAAATACCCAGAAGTAATTTCATCAATTTTCTCATATCCATACCTCCTCATTAGTAAAACCATACCGCATTTAAACAAATAAATCCAACGATTTGTTCATGTATACCAATCCGTTCACTTAAATTCAGCCAGTGAAATCGAATTATTGTATTTCTTCTGATTCATCTCTTCCTTTAAAAAAGCACATCGCTCAAGATCAATCTCATAGAGATTCGCAAGGGCAAGCACATAGTACATGACATCATACAACTCTTCCTCAAGTGTTCCCTTAATTCCATCACTTCCCATTCGCCGCTCATCATGAATCTGCCTGGCAACCTCTCCGACTTCCTCCACCAGTTTGTAGAAATAATCGGGTTTACGTGAAGGCTCAAAATCCTTCGATTTGATATATGCCTGCAGTTTTCTGATCGTTAAATCACTCATTTTATACCCACCTCTCACATTAACTCTATTATACACAATCCAAAACCGTCTTTTTCATTCATTTTTTGTGAAAAATCTGTGAATTCTATCAAATTCATGAACATTTCACTTGAACTGTATTATATGGTGTGGTACACTTGGTACACAAGGATATAGTTCCTACAGGAGGTGCCTCATGGAAGGTATGCAAATTTATTTAGTTACTGGTGCCATCGGACTCGTATACTTTGGTGCAATCACATTACTCAAAAAGTTTTTTCGAATCACATATAAAATCGGTCTGATTCTCCCTCTAGCCTCCGTGCTCTTCTTTCTAGCCATGCTACTCTTTGTGGCTCCACAAGACACGACCGGCTGGGCAGGACTTGGCTACGTCATTATGCTCGTACTGACATCCGTCATCACCATTGTCTACATTGCGGCATGGATGATTACCAACCTAGTTAAAAAGAACAAACTATTCGCAAACTAAAAAACCGGTTTCCCGGTTTTTTTGCTATTTCATGGCCTTCTCAAGATCTTCCTTGATTTTCGTTGTAGAGACGCCTTCGGTACGAGGAAGATACACCACCTCGCAGAGCTCCTTCAGATAGTCAAACTTGCCTTCCCAGTCATCCCCAATCGCAAACACATCCACTTGATACTTGACAATATCGTCACGCTTCTGCTCCCAATCCGCTTCAGGTATGACCAAGTCGACATAACGAAGGGCTTCAAGCATCATCTTGCGCTCCTCATAGTTATGATAAGCTTTTTTTCCTTTGAACTCATTGATTTCATCGGTGCTCAACGCCACAATCAGATAATCCCCAAGCGCTTTGGCACGCTTGAGAAGCCGAACATGACCCCAATGCAATAAATCATAAGTTCCATAGGTAATGACTCTTCTCATTCTGCATCCTCAAGTTGCACATTGTGCACCACATTTTGAACATCATCGACCTCATCAATCATATTCATCAGACGTTCAAACATTTCGAGATCTTCACCTTCAAGACTCACATAGTCGTGTGGTAATAATGTGCTTTGCAACATATCAAAGTTGCACTCAGGAATCAGTGATTCCACCGCATCCTTCGCTTTGTATAAATCCGTTGGTTCCACATAGACCGTCATCGAACCCTCTTCAACTTCCAAATCCTTGACATCCACCTCAAACTCAATCAAAGTTTCAAGCATTGCCTCTTCATCATCGAAGGCAAAGGAAAGGATTCCCAAAGCATCATAGGTATGTGTCACACTACCCACAACCCCAAGTTTAGATTTTGACTTATTAAAACAGTTGCGAATCTCCGAATAGGTACGATTCACATTGTCCGTCAAACAATCGACAATGACCGTTGAAGCACCCGGACCAAACCCTTCGTATCGAACTTCCGAATAGGACTCAGCACTTCCACCCTTCGCCTTTTCAATCGCCCGCTTAATAATATCGGCAGGCACCTGATTGGCACGTGCTTTCTCAATAATACGCTTCAAACTCGAATTCATATCTGGATCAGGAACTCCCGACTTTGCAGCCACATAAATTTCCTTACCAAACCGTGAATAGATTTTTGTCTTCATCGCCGAGGTTTTCGCCATCGACGCCTTGCGTACTTCAAACGCTCTTCCCATAATTGTTCAACCTTCCTTCTTTAACCAAAAAATTATACCATGAAGCAACATTTGCTTCAATAACACAATTGCTTCATCGACCGCTTGTGACCATACATCCGGTTATCCGCCTCCACAAACTTCGCATAGATGTCCTCAGACTCCTTCGTTTTAATGGCATATCCCATAGCCACCGAAGCCATGTAACCACCCTTCGAAAAAGAAAGCTTAATAGCATTTGTACGTTGAATCAACTGAATAACATCATCCTCTGTCGTCCTAGGCAGCACAACCAGAAATTCATCGCCACCCATCCGTCCAAGAATATCATCCTTACGGAAAACTTCCTTTAGTTTTTCCGCAAACTCCACGAGCAGACGATCCCCATGATCATGTCCATAGGTATCATTGATTTCCTTCAACCCATTCACATCCATCATCACGAGTGCCAATGGATAATTACGTAGTGTATCCAATCGACGAATCGACTCATCGATGAAATATCGATTATAAAGTCCGGTAAGAGCATCGTGATAACTCAAATATTCCACCTGCTGTAACCGCTGCTTCTGCTCAGTAATATCTTCCACAATCACCGCAAACTGATTAACCACCGTCGAATAGGCACTCACACGAAACCACTTATTCAACTCGTTGGAATAATCCTCAAACTGAACAGGAATCTGTGTTAATGCTACCTTGGCAAATCGTTCAATCCAAAAGGGTTCCACATTTGGAATCACTTCCTTAACTGTCTTACCAACAATGTTCTTTGATAACCCAGTAATCTTTGCATAAGCATCATTCACTTCAAGAAACCGATAATCTGTTGGCTGATGACTCGAATCAAAAACCAACTCATGAATTGCCAATCCATCCTGCATCTGTGTAACTAACAAGCGATAGCGCTCTTCACTTACGGCTAGCGCTAAACTAGCTGCCTTCGACTCCGTGATATCATAAAAAATCCCTTGTGAGTAAACCACACCTTGCTCACTGGTATGCATTCGAATTCGTGTTTTCACCCACACTTTAGAGAGTCCCTTGGAAAGAAAGCACAACTCCACATCATCACTATTCTTAATATCCGCCCAGGGAATCGACTGTAAATCCGGATACTCAGTTGGATCAAGAAAATCAATAAACTTTCTTCCCACCACTTCACTCTGATTGTAACCAAGCATTGAAAAAACGTTCTTAGAAATATACGTCACTGTCAAATCAGGTAACAGAGTGTATATTACTTCATGCATTTCATTAATCAAAGAAGATAATCGCACTTCACTCAACTCCCTGATTGACGTGTCCACCTTTTCTTTCAAAACAACACAGAAGAGCCACGGTTCCTCACTGATTCTATGACCCCAACCTAATAGTTGCAACTTATCCTCTTGAGTCACAACGGATGTTCCCTCAAAAGAAAGATACAAGCCTTCAATCTTTTTACTCTCAGTTGCTACTAGAAACTGATGTAACTCAGATGAACAAATAAAGTCTGTGACTGACTTCCCCAAAATATCTAGTGCTAATCGTTGAAAGAAGCGTTCAAACCATGTATTGACAGCCACAATTTTTCCGTTACAATCTAAAAGACAAGCAACATCAAAAATCGACTCAATCATATTCGCGTATTTTTCATGTTCCATCATTTATCACCATCCTAATGGATTACCCCTTCATATATCTTGGAAGCACCTGATTCACAAACACATCCACCACTCTTGGATCAAACTGAGATCCCGAACAACGGACAAGTTCATCCACTGCTTCATTCACCTTAATTCCTTTTCGATAAATGCGATCTGATATCATCGCTTCAAACGCATCCACGACACCAATAATCCTCGAGAAAAGTGGAATCTCATCACCACTTAAGCCATGTGGATACCCTTTGCCATTATAGTGTTCATGATGACACAAGGCATTAATGGCAATATTCGAATACTGATCCGCTGCCTTGAGCAACTGATAACCATACTGACAATGCATCTGAATCGTCTCATATTCATCTAACGTTAAGTGACCCGGCTTACTTAGCACCTGATCTTCAATCGCAATCTTGCCAATGTCATGAACCATCCCCGACAGTTCCAACTCCTTGATATCATCTTTCGCAAGATTCATCTCTTCACCCATCAATCGACAAAGCCAGGCCACATTGGTACTATGCTCCTTCTCACGCTGATACTTCTGAGTCAGTGTATTCAAGATCACCTTAATGGACTGATTGAGTGCACTACGCTCTTCCATCGCTTTCTTGCGATTCAGATCAGCCTCTGCCAGATGCAGAGCCTCTGAAAAATCAAGTTGTTCATCAAGCATACTTACCCCAACTGAAGCCGTCAGCTTAAAATCTTTCATATCCAAAAGACGGACAGCCACTGCAACTTTTTCCTTCATAACCTCTAGGTCATTTGAGTTGGCATATGGTTTTATAATCATAAACTCATCGCCCCCAAAACGAGCCACCACTTCATGATCAAACTCACTCACAAGCAGCTTCGCAAAACGGTTTAACACTTCATCTCCTCGATGAATACCAAAGGTATCGTTAATCAAACGCAACCCATTGAGATCCACAAGAGCAATCCCCAACGGTAACACAGCTTCATCCATCCACTCCGTGATTTTTTCCTGAACATAACGTCGATTGTACAGCCCAGTCAGATAATCATGTTCAATCAGATAGTTTAACTCCACTTCCTTTGCTTTAATTTCAGAAATATCCACATATACTCCTAAAAACAGTGGTCCCTGCAATGTATCCATCATCTTTCCACGAGACATCATCCAACGATACTTCCCATCTGAATGCATAATCCGATACTGAGACTCATATACTTCCTTAGTGTTCCTATTTAAATAATCCTCAAATGAACTCAAAGCTTCATCCAAGTCCTCTTCATAGACCCGTGATTCCCAAAACTCACTAAGTGATTTGTATTCTTTATTTACATCTTTTCTAGATGTGCCAAGCATAGCCAAAAACTCATCATTCACCCAATAGGTTTGTGTATTCACATCATACTCCCAAACCCCAATTTCCGTCACAGACATTACCGTCTGATATCGTTTCTGTGTGGCCAATCGCTCTTCCTCTGCACGTTTGCGATCCGAAATATCCATATGGGTGCCGGAAATTTGAGCAATCTTTCCCTCTTCCCACTTCGTAATCTTACCAAATGCGCCCACCCAAACGATACCCTTCGTTGGATGATTCACGCGGAACTCAAGTTCAATATATTCCGACTGTTCCTGTTGTGCCTTTTCGATGGCCGCCGATAACATGCGGCGATCCTCCATAACTATCCAGGAAACAAATTGATTCATCGAAACTTCACTGCCAGTAACATCATTCTTATGACCATAGATGTCCAGAAACCGCTCATCAACCATTAATGTCTGATTGATAACATCAAACTGAACACTCCCCGCCTTAGTGGCCTCAATCATCTGCTCAATCCGATCATTTTTCTTCGCAATTTCAGTCGAATACTTCTTGGACTTATCCAGTAAAAACCCCAAGATGAGCATCACGACAAACAAACCAAAAAAGATCATCCCCAAAAACATCCGATTCATATG
>DOKQ01000136.1 GCA_003510215.1 Erysipelotrichaceae bacterium | reverse complement strand
GTTTTCAAAGATCAATTTGCAACCGGTTTTGTTCGGTGCCTTATTATAATACCAAACTACCCTTCAAATGTCAACAATAAGAATCGCAATTTTTGCACTTTTTTAGCATATTTTTTGAACGTCAGGGCACACTGAAGGGCGTTGCTTAATTTCTCCTCTTAGATAGGAAAAGCAGTACTATTTCTGTTTGTACTGCTTCAGATACGTCTCAAAATACGATTCAATCAGTTTATTGTCAAACGGCCCACAATCATGATCAATGCAATCGAGTAGATCCTCGAGAGCATCCCTTACAATCTGGATGACATCCTGAGGGTAATCCATTTGCCTCTGGTGAAGCTCAAATTCATCTTCGTCCAGAATATCCAGAGTTTTGTCCGGATACACCTTCACATCAAGATCATAGTCAATATTCTTAATCGCTTCTACATCATATACACAGGGTGATGCAAGATTGCAATAATAATAAATCCCCGTCTTACGAATCATCGAGATGACATTGTACCATTTGTTTGGATAGAAGAAACAAATCGCAGGTTCTCTGGTATACCAGCTACGACCATCTGATTCACTCACCCATGTCTTGTGAGTGACTACAATCCACTCATCTTCATTTGAATGAAGGACATATCCCTTGGCCCATGTTCGATGCAATGATCCATCATGCTTGAAACTTTGAATATAGACCATACTTCCTACTTCTGGAATCATATGCATCCTCCTTCTTTGTGCTTATTTATTATAACTTATATCAAAGATATTGAAAACCATAATCAAACAATACATAATTAAAAAGAAACCCGAAGGTTTCCAATTAACTACTTTTTCAGTTTAAGTCGTGTGTAAAGTAGTGAAGATAAAATGAAAGCATAGATGGTTGTAGGAATCATGTACCAGCCGTTGTACCCAAATGATCCCCACCAAGTGGATTGGTAATAGACAACACCAGACACTACGTGTGCAGAAAGTCGAACCAGATTCACAAAGATGGCTCCCCAAAGTAATGGAAACTTACCAGCTTTAGAGTTTGGAATCATGACTGCAACACCGTAGATTCCATAGGCCAGAATGTAATCCAGGAAAAACTGTGGCCATGAAATAAACCATAGTGGTGGAGTCGTGATATACTGGACCAGAATTGAAACCAGACCAACGAAAATCCCCTTGCGAGGGCCTAAATCGTAACTGGCTAGAATCAGCGCAATCACACCTAAACCAAACGTTCCTCCCTGCGGCATTCGAAAGATGACAAATGCATTGGATATGACATCCAAAGCCGCAAACATTGCCAAATACATGGCCATTTTGACTAGATCTCTTGTACTCATAAAAAAACACCTCCGTAATGAGGCGTAAGGGTTGTTAAAAACCTGAACTCCCTACGCTAGCTTTATCTAGATCAGGTGATAAGGGTTTGTCTAGGACATCTCAGCATAAATGCTCCCCTGTTCACGGCTTAAGTATATCATATCTATATATATAAAGAAAGGAAATACACTCAT
The DNA here is from genome assembly GCA_003510215.1 of Erysipelotrichaceae bacterium. Classification (GTDB taxonomy): domain Bacteria; phylum Bacillota_I; class Bacilli_A; order Erysipelotrichales; family Erysipelotrichaceae; genus UBA2227. The sequence goes on along the minus strand of DOKQ01000136.1, from coordinate 4,972 downwards.
GTTCACACAAATGGAAAAACCAAAAAATCGTATTGAAGCCTATGACTTAATGATTGCTCAAGCTCAGGCATTATTGGAGGGCGAAAGCGACCTTATCGCAAACTGTGCAAATTTAGCTTCACTTGCAAAACTCTATCTTGATAACATTAACTGGATTGGCTTCTATATTAATAAAGATAACACTTTAGTGCTCGGACCCTTCCAAGGACTCCCTGCATGTGTACGAATACCGTTTGGAAAAGGCGTCTGCGGAAAAGCAGCCGCAACACAAACCATTCAATGCATTGACAATGTTCATTTATTTGAAGGGCATATCGCCTGTGATAGCGCGAGCAACTCCGAGCTAGTTGTCCCCATCATTAAAAACGGTTTGGTTATTGGTGTTCTAGACATTGATTCCCCCGTATTCAATCGTTTTGATACAACCGACATCACATATATGAAAAAACTTGTAGAAGTACTTGAGACTTCCATAGATAACTAAAGGATGCCTGCGCATCCTTTTTACTTCAATTCCTTAATCATTTTTATATGGGGAGCAAATTGATCCAAATAAATCTCACCTATGGCTGTATAACCAATATGTTTATAGAAACCTTCAGCCGTACATTGTGAAGATAACTCGATTTTGTTAGCTCCCTGTTTTTTTGCGGTGTCCTCGAGATCATTTATGACCCGAGCCCCAAGGCCACTTTTACGTAACTCTTTAATAACCGCAACCCTTCCTATAATATATACGGATGGGTTGTTTTCTTTCGGAAAAGTTCGACCCACAGCTACGGGCTTACCATCCAAATTGACCAACACATGCCAAGCAATATCGTCGATTGTATCAAATTCCTCCTCAAAACCTTGCTCATCCACAAATACCGTCTGACGAATCATTTTCGCATCGTCCAAACCGTTAAGCCCCATTTGAATTTTAGTTTCAATCATACGTATTGCTCTCCAATTTACTTATCCAATGTTTTGCTGCTAGTGTCAACTGACTTTGCCATGCCCACTTCGCTTTCGAAAACGCTTCACTCTCTTGACCCCACGACCACAAGATATCCACCCACGAATCACTCATCAACTTCAAACGAAATACATCTGCCTGTCGATTTATAAGATCTGAGCATCTGCTCGCCAAAGGATGGTTAAATCGTTTGAAAAACTGTGATGGTGTCGCTCGATAGGCTGTGTCCTGATCAAACCCAAAACATGCAGCTTCGATATCCTTCTGTAATTTGTCCACAAAATCTTCACTTTTACTTCTCAAATCATTTTCTTCATGTAGATACTCATACAGTCGTGTGACACAAACCAGATCATGCATTTCCATGTGTTCATGTCCCAGATAACGCTCAATCAGCTGGTTGATGTGCTCGCTGTATTTTTGCTCTTCTGTATTCACAAAAAGAAATCCTGTAAGAGCTGCTGAAGGGTTAAACTCACTACGCCACGGTGGGTCTTGATGTTTCCACCAGGGGGCACATGGGTAATCATTGTTCGAAGGTTGAGTCAACCAGAACTCTCCCCCAGTTTCATCAAAAATATTAGACAAATAGGTTTCAAGTCGGCTGGTTAATGGCAGATGTTTGCGATGAAGATTTGTCTCAAACAAAATCTCTGTGGCGCTCCAACTGGATATTGGGGAAGAGTTGGGATTGCTGCAATCCGGCTCAATCCCATAAGCAAATCCACCATCCTGGTTTTGATATGTGGCCAATATCGAAAAAAGCGCATCCACACTCACCTGTTTGTTTTGATACAGTACGATGGCGGCATCCAACGGCCTACCCTGACGTAAAATCATCTGATAACATTTATCGGTATCCATCAAGATTCACTCCTTCAAACTCCAGTAATTGCACCTTAAAGTCAATACCCCCTGCAAAACCAACTAACTTACGGTTCACACCGACAACCCGATGACACGGCCAGATAATCATACAAGGATTTTTGTTCATAGCCATACCCACTGCACGCGCAGCCTTTGGCCGACCGATCGCATGGGCAATATCCTTATAAGTCCAAAGTTCACCATAAGGGATTTTCGATAGTTCCTGATAGACTTCCTTGAAAAACGGTGTCACATCCGGTTGAATGTTTAATTCAAATGTAGTTCGTCTCTTGTTTGCATATTCACTTAACTGTTTCACAGCTTTAGCTACCTCTTTCACCCCTTGTACCTCTTTTATCTGTTCTGTAGTGAAGTCGACGCTTATTATGGCATCCGCTGTCCCTGTGACAACCAAAAAACCATGCAAAAAAGAGCAAACACCTACGATACGTTCTGTTTGCTCAACCATATTACACCTTCCTTTACGGCATCTTCCAAAGAGAACAATTGGCACACAGAGGTTTGAATCGAAGCCTCTTTGACCATGTTCTTCTTTCTCATGATTTCACCAATATAAACAAAATCATCACTGTCATGATTATAGTCCAAATATTTAACCCATTTACGACCTTCTGATGTATCCATAGCACTACCTTGAAGCAAAATAGCTCGCTGTTTACTTAGATGCTCTGCATAGTGAAGCCCTGTACAGCGATCAAATCCTACCCCCAGTAAAAGAACATGAGCCTTTAAATCAACACATGCTTTTAACGGAGAGTTCTCTGCAAACGGAAAACTTAAATCATGTTTTCTACAAATGAAGCGGGCATATTTGCCTACTGATGCAAACGCAGCATTGGGATGAGAAGAAATAATGCAGCCTTCACGATGACGTACTCCCTCCACAAACACACCCATGTTGGAACAATCCGAATGGTGCATGTGAAATGCCGGGTGATGTTTTCGTACCTCAGGATACAGCGAAACATCAATCGGTGGATTTTGCCAATAGCTCGGCTCTGTATTATCGGAGGATTGTAGTGGAACAACCAATGTACCCTCATAACCTAAAAGTTCCAATACGGCATCAATAAGGGTTTCACTGCCACCACACACATAACCAAAGGACTTCATGGAAGCATGGACCATCAAAGTCATTCCCTCTTTGACACCTAAAAGGCTCAACTGTTCTTTCAGTTGCTCCTTGGTAAGCATTTGTCTGATTACTCTATTCGATGATTTCATAAGACATCAACCAATCACGTAAGGTTTGATAACGAATGCTCCCTGTCTTAGACTCCACAAGTTTACCTTCATCGAAAATATATGTCGTCGGCGTCCATCGTGCTTCAATTAAATGCTTTTCAACCAGTTGCTGAACATCGGTGTTGACATCACTATCCAACTCAACATAAAACACCTCAAGATTATAGTTTTTCACCAATTCTTCAACAATGGGTCGATATTCCTTACAGGCTGCACAGGTTGAAATACCAATAACTAGAACGATTGATTCCTGATTGTCCAATCGTGTAATTGCCTCTGACGCTTTAATCGTTTTAAAGTTACTTCGACTGGAACACCCTGCAAGTATAACCGATAGTAAAAGACTGAATAAAAAGATTTTTTTCATATTAACGCTCCCTGTCATGTGCTAATTTACTCGCAGCAGCTGCCGCAACAGCACCCACGATATCATCTAAAAATGTATGGCATTGACCATTGTGTTCATTGAGTTTACCAATGATTCCTGGCTTTACCTTATCGATATAGCCAAAGTTTGTCAGTGCAATGGAACCATATAGATTACAAATGCCATAAGCCAAAACTTCATCGACACCGTAAAGCCCATAATCTTCCATGATTAGTTTTTGAATCTCTTCATCGCCCAGCCTGCCTTCCTCAACCATGATATCCATCATAATCCCGGTAACAATGGCATGTTGAACCTCCCGTTTGTTCAAGACACTATCAATATAGTGTTGAATCTGATCTTTGGTCAAATCCGGAATGTATCTTTTCTGAAGATAAAAAACACATTCTATGATATCCTCCATAAAGACTCCGCGTTGTTCAAACAATGAAATTACTTTATTGTACATATTGCTCCTCCACTTACTTTTCTACATTCGTCTTCCTGAATATATGAAAATTCCAATAGAAATAGAATTTAAATATCTGCTTCGAGATCACTTTCGTTGATATCCCAGCGTTTTTCAATCATAACTGCATTTCGGTTTCTAAAGTCTGTAATAAGCTCGATACTCATCTTTGGATGTACGGTATGTTCACTACAGCATGCAATCATCGATGCACTAACAGCTGCCTCAATATTTTCCTCAACAGATTCACCCAAATTTGCTACATAACTTGCCAGAAATGCATCACCTGCGCCAGTTACACTTATTATATCAAATTCCTTGGTTCGATAGCGATAAATGCCTTTGTCATTCGCAACGACACCTCCCTGTGAACCAAGACTAATAATAACATGTTTTATTTTATAACTGCGCAAATGAAGTAACGCTTTCATTAAACTTTCATCGTCCTCAATGGCAAACCCACACACAACCTCTGCCTCTATCCGATTTGGTTTAAAAACTGAAACCCTGGAGAGAAAGGGGATAATCTTCACTGCTTTTTTCGATGATATCGGATCGACAGCGATGATACCTTTACATGCAGACGTGATATAGTCAATCATGGACTCACTCAAGTTTGTATCCATGACAAGAATATCATGACGGTTAATTTGCTTAAGAAACCGATCCAGATGCGTTTGATTTAACTCCTCAAGAATACCCATATCCGCGATTGCACTTACCATTTCGCCTTCCGCATTGGCAATAGCCATATAAGTCGAAGAGCTGCGATGTTTTACAATTACACTAAACGAAGTATCTATGGAAAGTGAGTTCAAGTGTTCAAGGCACTGTCTTCCCAATCCATCATCCCCAAAAACAGATAAAAAAACAACCTCTTCTTTCATACGAGCCAAGTTTTCAGCAATATTACGTGCCACTCCACCAAAGCTCATAGATATCACACCGGGATTTGAGTCTGAAAGGTTCAATGAATCATTTGATTTTCCAAGCAAATCAATATTTGCACCACCAATTACATAGTACTTTCTTTTTATTTTCATAC
>DOKQ01000179.1 GCA_003510215.1 Erysipelotrichaceae bacterium | reverse complement strand
TACCAACCGCTTTATACTGCAAAATCATATTGATTGGAAATGTATTGAAAGCCACAAAATATGTGATAACAATAGCCCACACAAACCAAGGCACCTGATTAAAATTACCTGTACCAAACATATAGAGGAAAATAGCTACCCACGGTGCAATCCCTGCAAGCGATCCATATACAAACGGTCCCCAGGCAACTTTCTTCTTCTCTTTTCCAGCATTAAGTAGTTCCATATCCAAACCAAAAAGATTCATCGAAGCATTCACTATAAAGATTAAGATTAATGAAGCAATGTCATAGATACCAAACAAGGTAGATATAAGCACAATCATAATAGATGAGCTAAGTGCATACTCGAACCAGCGGAAACGGTTAATTCCCTGCTCAAGGTCCTCAAAGTACTTCTTAGAGCGCCATACAATCACACCGTGTGCCACAGCTGAAATCAGAAGAAAACTCGCCACCAATATTCCGAATGGCAATGTGAACAATGCTTTCGACGTCGATTCCAGCGATTGTGTCATCGGATTAAATGTTAAATAAAATTGTACGATGGTCGGTTGAAATTCTGCGATTTTCTCTATGACCGTTGTGGCCAGAAATAGCATAATTACACCTTGAATCAAATGAAAGAATCCCATAATTAAGTTAAATCGTTTTAATTTTTGTAATCGTAGTTCCATAAGGTGATCTCCTTTACCCTTTATTTAGATGAAGTATATCAGAAACTTAAGTAACTTAAAATCTTTTTGACTATAAAACAAAAAGAAGAGCTTTCGCTCTTCAATTCACTTGACACTTTGGATAATTATTGAGCTTTTACTCTAAACCACAAGTCAGCTAATAATTTCTTGACTACTTCATTGTGACGGAAAACCTCATCAAACGCATAGTCCATACGAGGAACATATGAGTCCGCTCCTTCATAGTCTCCATCTTCACCTGTAACGTCATCAAACACTGATTGAACTGGAGTCGTATATCCTACATAGTATGTATTGGCATAAGCGTTTTCAGCATCTAACAGGAAGTTGATAAATTTGTGTGCCAGATCCACATTCAATGCATCACTCGGAATAACCATAGCATCAACCCAGAAGTTTGTACCTTCTTCAGGCACAAAATAAGCCAAGTCTTCATTCTCTTCGATGACATAGGTGGCATCTCCTGAGTACATGACCGCAATATCCTTGATTCCAGCAATCATATTATCGATGACATCATCCGAAACATAAATCGGATTCATATTGGCATCAAGTTCAAGCAACCACTCATATGCCTCTTGAATTTCAGCTTCATTCGTTGAATTCATAGAATAGCCCAACGCCTTTAGAGCAATCATAAATGCATCACGCTCTGAATCATAAAAATAGATACGCCCAGCATAGGTTGGATTACGCAAGATTTCCCAACCTGCTTCTAAATCTTTTTCACTAACTGTGTTTGTATTATAAACAAGACCCACATTTCCCCAGAAATACGGGGCAGAGTACTCCTGATTTGGATCAAACTCAAGATTAAGCAAATGGTCCATTACACCATCAAAATTGGAAAGTTTTCCAAAATCAAGTTTTTGCAACTTATTCTCAGCAATTAAACGCTCAATCATATAATCTGATGGAATCAGCACATCGAAAACTTCTCCGGATTGCAGGGTTGTATACATCATTTCATTGGAGTCAAACAGATTATAAATAACACGTGCATTGTACTGTTTCTCAAATGCACGAATCACATCTTCATCAATATACTCTCCCCAGTTGAATACACGCAGGGTTTCTTTGTCTGAAGACGAACACCCAGTTAGAAATAAACCTAAAATCGCAAGTACAATAAATATTTTTTTCATTCGTAGCTAACCTTCTCTTTCTTTTTCATCATCGGCAACACATTAATCAGCACTAAAGCAATCGTAATAATGGCCACCAAAATCGTCGACAACGCATTAATCGTAGGATTAATCCGACGCGACATAGTATATACAAGAATGGAAATATTCTTCACTCCATTACCTGTCACAAAATAGGAGATGACAAAGTCATCAAATGACATCGTAAAGGCAATCAGTGCCCCAGAAACAATGCCCGGTAAAATCTGTGGAACAATCACCTTAATCAGCGCTTGCCAAGGCGTAGCTCCCAGATCCAATGCGGCTTCTGCCAGATTCGGATCCAGCAGGCGTAGTTTTGGTAAAATCGATAGAATGACATAGGGAATACTGAACGCAATATGTGCCAACAGCATCGTTGTGTATCCACGTTGAATGGTAAATGCTGAGAATAGCAGCATAAAACCAATCGCTGTAACAATCTCCGGGTTTAAAATCGGCAAACTGTTAACCTGTAATACCACTTCTTTTACTACTTTACGGCTTTTGGAAAGACCAATTGCCGCCAATGTTCCTACAAATGTAGAAATCAGAGTACTAATCAAAGCAACAGAAACTGAAGTCATCACTGCTTCCATCATATCACGACTTCGAAATAACTGAGTATACCACTGAGTAGAGAAACCTGCCCAGACCGTTAATGAACGAGAGTCATTGAACGAGAAGATCATGAGTATCAGAATCGGTAAATAGAAGAATAGTAGAATGGTACCGACAACCACAACAGGTAGCCATCGTGACTTTTTAATTCCTACCACAAACGACCACCTCCACTCGAATTGTTTTCTTCAACGTTTTTGTCAAACTTCTTCGTAATGACCATGGAAATCATAATAATCATCGCCATGATTAATGAAATGGCACTACCAAAGTTCCACTCGCCTACGGTAATAAACTGAGTTTCAATCAGATTACCAATCAGCATGTAGTTTCCACCACCTAGAAACTTTGGAATTACAAAGGTGGACACCGCTGGTAAGAAGACCAGGGTAATTCCCGAAATGACACCTGGAAGTGATAATGGGAAGACCACTTTGATAAACGTTTGAATCCGATTGGCTCCCAAATCATAGCTTGCCGCAATCAGCGCCTTATCCAACTTTGCCAATACAGTGTAGATGGACAGAATCATGAAGGGAAGAAAATTATATACCATCCCTAATACCACCGCAAAATCTGTATACATCATGGTCACAGTTGGTAGTCCAATCTTACTTAGAAATGAATTAATTAAACCATTGTCAGATAGAATGCTAATCCAGGCATACGTTCTTACCAGCATATTAATCCACATAGGGATGGTAACAAGAAGGATGAGCAGCGTCTGGATATTCTCTTTGACATTGGCTATAAAGTAGGCTACCGGATAACCAATCAAAATGGAAATGACGGTAGTAATCAGAGCTACTTGCAACGATTTTCCCAAAACCCGTAAAAAGACCGGATCAAAGAACTTAATAAAGTTATCAAGCGTGAATTTGAATGGTAACACTTCATTTCCTACGGTTGTAAATGCATATAAGATAATCAGTAACATCGGTACGACAATGAACACACTCATCCACGCAATATAGGGTTTAACCAAATTGGAGAATGTTCTCATATTAGTAAGCTCCTAACTTTGACATAACATGGATATCTTCCGGAAAGAAATGCAATCCCACTTCCTGGTCCACTGTAGCATCATCTGTCGTATGAATAATCATGTGACGATCCTGTGTTTTAACCACAATTTCGTAATGGACTCCTTTAAATAGACTGGAAACAACGGTTCCTGTCAATTTACCCATATCCAAAGGTACGATATCCAAATCCTCCGGACGAATCACAATGTCTACCTCTTCGTTATCATTAAAGCCATAGTCCACACACTCAAATTCTTTATCATCGAAATATACCCGATAGTCATCAATCATGATGCCCTCAAGAATATTGCTCTCACCAATAAAGTCCGCCACGAATCGGTTTTCAGGTTCGTTGTAAATATCCGTTGGCGTTCCAATTTGCTGAATTTCACCTTCGTTTAATACCACAATCTTATCTGACATCGTCAATGCTTCTTCCTGATCATGAGTTACATAGATAAAGGTAATACCAACTTCCTTCTGAATCTTTTTAAGCTCCAGCTGCATCTCCTTACGAAGCTTCAAATCCAACGCACCTAAAGGTTCATCCAGAAGTAGAACCATAGGTTCATTGACCAAAGCGCGGGCAATGGCCACACGTTGTTGCTGACCGCCAGAAAGAAGCGTTACAGCCCGATGATCATACCCTTCAAGTCCAACAAGCTTTAACATTTTTGTTACCTTTTGCTTAATGATTTCTTCGGATTGCTTCTTAATACGCAGCCCAAATGCGATATTATCAAATACATCCATATGCGGAAACAATGCATACCGCTGAAATACCGTGTTGATTTCCCGTTTATATGGGGGAACCTTACTGATTTCAATCTGATCAAACATAACTTCACCTTGAGTTTGCTCCAAAAATCCACCTAGTATGCGTAGCAACGTTGTCTTTCCACATCCGGAAGGTCCCAACAAAGTCACAAACTCATTTTCATAAATATCCAGATTAATTCCCTTAAGTACCAGTGTACCGTCAAAATCTTTGACAATATTTTTAAACTGAATTAATTTTCTCATACATCATACCTCCTAAAATATGGGTGGTGTGCAAATCCATAGCACTTTCGCAACAGACGAGGTATCGTTTCGCAGAAAATGGTCATAAGACCCTTTGATATAAAAGGTTTGACCCTTTCGAATGGTGTACTCACGGTCACCATCAACAAGAATGACTTTACCTAAAAGCACATAGCCAAACTCTTCTCCATCATGAGGAGTAAGTTCAAACGATGTCCCACTGGGAGGTAGTTCAAGTAGGATTGGTTCCATCTCATTCTTCTGAGCATTTGGCACAATCCAGTGAACTGTACTTCCTTCTTTCTCATCAACAAAATAATCATCCTGAGTAAAGATAATCTTCTCTTCCTTTGGTTCCTGGAAAAACTGAGCCAAAGAAATTCCCAATGCTTCCACAATATCATTGAGTGTGGAAATCGACGGAGATGTCAAGTCTCGTTCAAGCTGAGATAGAAATCCTTTTGTCAGCTCACAGCGACTAGCTAATTCTTCCAATGTCAGATTGTTTTTAATCCGTAACTGCTTAATTCTTTGTCCAATATTCATCAT
>DOKQ01000040.1:6339-15228 GCA_003510215.1 Erysipelotrichaceae bacterium | reverse complement strand
TCTTCGTCACTTTTTTATGCACGAGGTTGTGCTATTTCGTCATTTCTTCTATAATAGGTAGTTGAAGGTGAATCTATGGAACAATATATATTAAAGGAAAAGGATGATGGTTCAATCATCACAGTAGCGGACGTTCAGGTTGTGTTGCTTCGTATGCTTAAGGATATCGATGAGTTGTGTAAGAAACATCAGATACCCTATTTTCTTAATGGAGGCTCTGCTTTAGGTGCCATACGACATAAAGGGTTTATACCTTGGGATGATGATGTGGATATCGCCATGATGAAATCCGATTTTGACCGGTTTATCGAAGTCTGTAAGTTGGAACTTAGTGATGCTTATGTGGCTCAGTGTTACAAGACACATCCGTGTTACAACGTGCTGATTCCAGGGATGAAAATCCGTAAAAAAACAACATATGTCAAAGAGGTAAATACCTTACTTCAAAACAAGTGCAAGGATAGTGACGGATTGTTTATTGATGTGTTTGTTTATGACCATATGTCCAATAAAAAATGGATTGATTTGCCTTTTCGATTGTTTAATCAGCTACTGATGCCAATGATCATTCTTTTGGAGAATCTGAAAGTAAATCCAGTTTGGTTAAAGTCGTTATTTATGTTTGTGGCGAAGTTTTACGGTCGGTTGAACAAAAACTCAGATTATGTTGGGTTTGATTTAACATGGACTTTTAAGTCACCGTTTCGCCCCTTTATCTTTAAGAAAAGCGATATTTTCCCGGTGAAGTATGTTCCGTTTGAAGATACGATGTTTCCTGTGGCTCAGGCTCATCATGAGTATTTATGTGTGGCGATTGCGCCATCGTATATGACACCTCCACCCATGGATAAACGAGTGCCCAAGCATATAGTTGATATAGAGTTATAAAGAAGAAAAAGTTAGGATGATGTTATATGGTTTTATCTCCAAGACCCGTACCAAAGCGAAAAAAGTATCGAATCAAACGTCAGGTGGCAATTCCATTGGGAATTGTTGTTTTCCTGGTGATTTATCTTGTAGGATATATGTTATGGCCAAAAAGTCAGGAAGATGAACGTTTACTAAGAGTCTGTGATTGGAACGCAAAGGATACCGAAGAGCGTCTGAATCAGTCGTTTGAGGCGATTCTAGAGGTTAATGACTATTTTACCTATGGAGAGACTCTAAGCCTTTTTAATGAAACGTATGATATGTTTTCACGCGACCTTTTTGTTGGAAAGACCATTATTCTTGTCAATGTCTGTACGGAAGAAGAGAGAGTCTACATGATTGAACAGGCCATTGATGGTCAGATTCCAATTGAGGATTTACAGCCTGGTTTCTACGAGGTGTTTGTTATGCATCAGTTGAATCGTCACCGGTTGGTGACAAATGAGGTTATGGATGAACTCGTTACTTCCGTGGTTCGAAATGGAAAAATGACTGCAGCTCGCTTAAGAAGTGATCGTTATCTTCTGAATGCTTCAAGGGAGGAAGAGGCGAAACTTGATCGCCATTATCTGTTTTTCGAAGTGTATGAAGAAGAGGTTGATTTGACAGCAGATACTCGTCCTTATGATATTGTCATCGATCCTGGTCACAGCAGTCGTGATAATGGGTTTGCGGAGTACGGTTGGCAGGCAAATGGACTCAGCGAAGCTGTTGAAAACTATAAAATGGCTTTAGCACTCAAGGAAGAGTTTGAATCTTATGGTTTAAAGGTGCTGATTTTGCGTGGTGAAGATGAGTTGGTCAATTCCTATGGAATTGATGGAAGGTTGGATCGTGCTTATATGAGTGGGGCAAAATACTATCTGGAAGTTCAGATGGTTGGCTCACCCAACCCTCAGTTATATGGGACTCAGGTTGCGTATTCGTCGTATGCATCATCACGTATGCCTGCATCTATTTTCAAGTATTTAATAGAAAATACCCGTCTTGAATCTACAAGTAATCGGGGGAGTGGTAATATTGTTGGGGTAATTCCAAGTCCTCGTGCGGATGGCTTTGATGGCCGAATGATGATTCGGGAGTCGGGAGGAAAAGCAACGACTGCAGCAACGTTTTCGCAACTTGCACAAGAGCAGAACAGTTCGTTTGCTTTGAACAATCGTCGTGGTCTTCAGGCTTTAACTATCGAATATATTTATCTGACGCATCCACAGAGTGCTGAGTATTGGCAACAGGAGTATGTAGAGTATGCGAAAAAGACAGTTGAAGGTTATGCACGTTATCTTGGGTTAAGTAAAGAAAGCAGCCAGGGGGATTAATATGTTATATCAAATTCGTCAGGGTGTGAAGTTTTTCGGGACAACAGAAGTGTTTAGGAATTGTCAGTTTGAGATTAAAGGGAATGAAAAGATTGCGATTGTTGGACGAAATGGTTCCGGGAAATCAACTCTATTAAAAATTATTGCTGGAGATGTGACATTGGATTCGGGTGAGATTCATAAAATAAGTCAACTTCGTTTGGGTGTTTTGTCTCAGATGGCCTTTTCGGATGAGTCTATGACTGTCCAGCAGGCGTTTGAAGAGGCGTTTGCAACTCTTAAACAACTTGAATCATCTTTGCATTCATTGCAAAGTGAGGTGGCAGAGAATCCAACAGATCAAAATCTTGAGTCGTTGGCAAACATGTTGCATCGTTTTGAAGATTTGGGTGGTTATACCTATGAGAGTGAAATGAATACAGTGCTAACCAAAATGGGGTTTCATCAAGATGATCTCAGTCGCACACTCTCAACTTTTTCGGGAGGTCAGAAGACTCGACTGGCTTTTGCTAAGTTGCTTTTAAGTAAACCGGATATACTACTTCTGGATGAACCAACGAACCATTTGGATATGTCAACGATTGAATGGCTAGAAGGTTATCTGGCATACTATCCAAAAGCCGTTGTTTTTGTATCGCATGACCGATATTTTTTGGATAAAGTAGCAAATGTTATTGTAGATATTGATGATTACAGGACTACCCGATATACAGGTAATTATTCTTCGTTTGTTCATAGAAAACAGTTGGATATGCAAAAAAACGAAGTTGCTTTTCGTCGTCAGCAAAAGGAAATTGAACGTCTTGAAGCGCTGATTGAAAAGTTTCGTTATAAGAAGAGTAAGGCTGCATTTGCTCAATCGAAAATCAAGTACCTGGATCGAATGGAAAAAGTGGATGCCCCGAAAAAAGAAGGACGTAGCTTTAGTGCAGAGTTTTCTTCGAAGATTCGTGGTGCAAAGGAAGTTCTTGTCATGGATCAGTTGAGCATCGGTTATGAGAAGCCATTGGCAACACTTAGTGCTACGTTTTATCGAGGGAGCAAGATTGCGGTGGTTGGAGATAATGGCACAGGGAAATCTACCCTGTTAAAGACGGTTGTCGGGGCTGTAGCACCTCTTGGTGGAGAAATGCTCTTAGGCCATCAGATTGAGATTGGTTACTTTGATCAGGATTTGGCTCAGTTTGATTCAAATAAGACCGTTTTGGAAGAGTTGTGGGATGAATTTCCTCAATTGGATAAAACAGAGGTTCGAACCGTGCTTGGGCGTTTTCTGTTTAGTAATGAAGATGTGTTTAAGTCAGTTTCAGTTCTTTCCGGAGGAGAGAAGGTTCGTTTGTCACTGGCAAAACTAATGTTGAAGCGTTCGAACTTTCTTGTTTTGGATGAACCGACAAATCATTTGGATTTATTGGGTAAAGAAGCATTAGAGGAGTCTTTGTTGCATTATGATGGTACACTTTTGTTTGTCAGTCATGATCGCTATTTTATTGAGAAGTTGGCGAATGCCAAATTAATCTTTAAGGATCAGAGTGTGACATATGATGTTTTAAATATTGAAGATCTTTCTTCGACATCATCGCGGGATGAGGTTAAAGAGGAGAAAAAGATTCAGCGCATGGATGCACAAAGGGAACGAAAACAGGCTCAAAGAGAGATGGTTAAGGTTGAAAAATTGATTACCGAATCGGAAGAGGCTCTTGAACAGTTGAGGGAACTTCGCTTTGATCCGGAGTATTATCATGATTTTCAGAAGATGAAACAGTTGGATGATCGCATCGATGATGCAGTTAATTTAGTCGCTAAGTACATGTATCGCTGGGAAGAGTTGCATGAACTACTAGAAGGAGAATAAGAAAGTATGAAAACATTTGAACCACTTACGTTTAAAAAAATGACAATTGCTAACCGAATCGGAGTTGCACCTATGTGTACGTATATGTGTCGTAAAAAAGATGGTGTGGCAGAAGACTTCCATCTGGCTCACTATACAACTTTTGCGTTAGGGCAACCGGGTTTTATCATTCAGGAGGCAACAGCTGTGAATGAGAATGGTTATATCAGTGATTATGATTTAGGTATATATCAGCCACGGCAACGTGAGGCGTTGAAACATATTGTTGAAAGTGTTCATTCACACAATGTAAAAATGGGTGTCCAGCTGGCACATGCTGGCGCAAAGTCCAAACGGAGCAATGTTCGCATTGTCGCTCCAAGTGCTGTCGATGGTGCAGAAGAAATGACTCTTCAGGATATTGAGAAAGCGATTTTTGACTTTGAAGCTGCTGCCAAATGGGCAAGAATGATTGGATATGATTTTGTGGAAGTTCATGGAGCCCATGGTTATTTGATTAATCAGTTTTTATCTCCACTAACCAATCGCAGAAGTGATGAGTATGGTGAGGACAAACACCTTCTTTTAAAGAAGATTGTTTCGGTTGTTCTTAAGGAGTTTGATGGTCCGGTATTTGTTCGTTTAAGTGGTACGGAGTATCATGAAGAAGGACGCACCATTGAGGACACGCAGGAAACAGTTAAACTGCTTGCAAAAATGGGTGTCTCAGTGATAAATATGTCCAGCGGAGGTGTTGTAGCCGCAAATATTCCATTAGGCCCAAAATATCAGGTCCCTCTTGCAACGGCGGCCAAACAGGTTTGTTCTATCCCTGTGGCAACAGCAGGGCTTATCACCGAGCGTGAGCAGATTCGCAGTATAATCGATAATGAGGAAGCCGATTTGGTCTTGTTGGGTCGTTTAGCGCTTCGTGATCCATTCTTTATTCTTAAGTGGAAATATGATGAGAATTTACTTTCAAAAGAGGATGTTCCAAACTACATGTATCGTTCGTTACAGGCGAGTAAGTAGGGGGACACCCTCTTCTTTTTTAGGGTCGAATAGTGTATAATAGTTCCGTAACTAAAAAGGAGGAAATTATGGCAAATTGTTTAGTTGCTCAATCGGGCGGACCAACATCAGTCATCAATGCAACATTGGCAGGTGTGGTCAAAGGAAATCAGTTGAATCAAATTTATGATAAGGTATATGGTGGATTACACGGTGTCGAGGGCATTCTTCAGGAAATGCTTGTGGATCTTACCCATATGAGTGAGGAAGAAAACTATGTTCTTCGTCAAACCCCAGCAAGTGCTCTGGGTTCATGTCGCTATAAATTAAAACGTTCTAACATTCAGGATTTTGAACGTATTATTGAAGTGATGAAAAAATACGATATTGAAACGATGTTTTATATCGGTGGTAATGATTCTATGGATACAGTTGCGGCGTTAAGCGAATATGCTGAAAAGAATGGCATAACTGACCGACGGTTTGTGGGTTGTCCTAAAACTGTAGATAATGACCTTATGGTCACAGATCACTGTCCTGGATTTGGTAGTGCTGCTAAGTTCATTGCCAATACAGCACTTCAAACATGGCTCGATGTCAACGTATATACACGCGAAGAAGTATTTGTGCTTGAGACCATGGGTAGAGATGCAGGTTGGCTTGCGGCTTCTGCCTGCTTAAGTGGTATCGTTGATCTTGTTGTACTTCCAGAAGTTCCTTTCAATAAAGAAGTTTTCCTTGATGAAGTTCGCAAGAGCATTAAAGAAAAGAACAAATGTTATGTTGTTGTGTCAGAAGGTGTCCGTTATGCGGATGGTACATATCTTGCTGCGGGCGAAGCTAAGAATGATGGTTTTGGCCATGCTGTTTTAGGTGGAGCTGGTAATGCAGTCAAAAATCTGATTTTAGATCATGGTGCTGCAAGTCGTGTGAAAGTACAGGATTTGTCAACAGCTCAACGCTGCCATGCTACTGATCAGTCCTTTGTAGATGTGGAAGAATCATTCAAATTGGGGATGTCAGCACATATGCGTTCCATGGATAAAAACTTCACGGGACAAATGGTAGGTATCAAGCGTGTTGATTCAGCTGAGTATGATGTTGAGTACTTTGCCACAAAAGCAAGCAATGTTGCTAACCATGTGAAGAACTTCCCGGTAGAATGGATGCTTCCAAATTACCGTGGTGTAAGTCAAGAAGCTTTGGATTACATGAGACCATTAATCAATGGATCACCAGTGATTAAGTACAAAGATGGAGTTCAAGCTTACGTTATGCCTTTCTACATGAGAGACAAAAAATAGATTTCAAATAGCACCTTGAGAACCAAGGTGCTTTTCTTTGGACAAAAAAAGCGCAAGAAGCGCTTTTTACGTATTAATCTGTGTCATTAGGTCAAAATAGATGCACCCTGTTTTGGGCTTAAATCAAGGCATTAAGACAAAAACACAACACATCTGAGTCGATGTTTCTAAAAATAAGTATACCAGCCATGCGTTCACAGTTCAAGAGGTGAGCCGCCAGAAATCGCCGGCGGCTTCTCTCATTCACTTGGCAGTTCCTGTTCCATTTCCATATTGTTATCAAAAGTGATTCGGATGCGGTCTACAGATAAAACCACCACCTTGGTAATAATTCCCTTGACCACATCGTCACGATATTCCTTTACGCTAAGGTCAATATGTTTCAGCGTATAAAGCAGTTCATGGATTCGGGCTTGTGTGTTTTGGGCGAGCATGGTCTGCTCTTGGTGTTCGCCAAGCTGCCCTTGTAGCCCCTTTATCTCCGCAGCAATTTCTTCAAACTTGGCATCAAAGTAATCAGCACCGGCGCTGGACTTAGAGCTGAGTTCCACCAAATCCATCATAACGCTCTGCAGCTCTGCGATACGGTTTTGGACAGCTGCTTCATTGAAACTGTCATCATCCTGCGTACCAATGGCAAGCTGTAGGCCTGCCTTGAGGGTTTCGATGACATCGGCCTTATCCTCATCCAGCCGGTTCAGAGCCGTGACAATGGCTTGGTGTAACCGATTTTCCTCAATAGTAGGGGATTCCTTGCAGTATTTCGTACCGTATTCCAAGCGGTTGATGCAGCGCCATACCACCTTTTTCTTGCCGTTCCTCGCCCAAGTGACCCGGCGATACTGCGTACCGCAGTCACCGCAGCAGAGAAGCTCAGTCAGGGCATATTTGCTGCTGTATTTTCCTTTTTCGGTTTTCACCGCTTTTTTGGCTACCTTGCGTTTACCGGCTCTCCGGGCGATTTCCTCCTGCACAAGGTTGAATAAATCCTTTGAAATAATTGGCTCATGGTTCCCGGTGACATAATACTGCGGGATTTCACCGTTGTTCTTCCGGGTTTCTTTGGTTAAGCAGTCTACCACATAGGTTTTCTGTAGCAGGGCATCGCCGATGTATCGCTCGTTTCGGAGCATATACTGCAGTACGCCAACTGACCATTCCTGCTTTCCGGTGGGCGAGAGAAGGTTATCTGCCTCCAGCGATTCCTTTATCTTTCGGACGCTGGCACCGGAATAATAGCTCCTGAAAATCCGCTTGACGATTTCTGCTTCCTCCGGCACAATCTTGGGCTGACCGTCCTCACCTTTTTCGTAACCCAGCAGGCGGGAGTATTGAAAGGGAACCTTTCCGCTTTTGAAGCTCTGGCGCTTGCCCCATGTCACGTTGCGGCTGATGGATTCGCTCTCAGCCTGTGCAAAGCCGCTGAGGAAGCATAGCGCCATTTCGCTGGCCATCTCCATCGTGTTGATGCCCTCTTTTTCAAAGATGATGGGGATGCCCTTTGATTTGAGCTTCCGGATATATCCGATGGCATCCAGCGTGTTTCTGGAAAATCGGGAGACGGATTTGGTCAACACCATATCGATTTTGCCTTTTTCGCACAGTGCCATGAGTTTGAGAAACTCGGTACGCTTTTTGGCGCTGGTTCCGGTGATACCCTCATCGGCAAAAATACCGGCAAGCTCCCAATCTTTGTTTTTGTTGATTTTATCGGTATAATAAGCAATCTGCGCAGCGTAGCTGGACTGCTGTTCTTCCTGTTCGGTACTGACCCGGCAGTAGGCCGCCACACGTAGCTTTCTCTTTCTGGCATTTGGTTTGGTTAAAAGAACATTGGCGGGGATTATATCGACCCTTTTCTGTACCGGTGTTATGGTTTGTGCTTGCATGGCGGTTACTCCTTTCCAATCAGCTTTCCGTTATTTATCCGCAGCCACAGGCTGCCGTCCGCATCAATGACCACCTGTTTGACGGTATCCTCAAATAATCGGATTGAGAAAGCCTCCAGCGGGGGATGCCCCTCAAATATCGCCAGCAGCTGGCGGGTTAAGTATTCCGGCTCCGTATCGGCACAGGCTTCATATTTTGCGGCAGAGCAGCCGAATATCAGCAGCTTGATGTAGTCGCTGTCCACCTCGCCTTTTTCAAGCTCCCGGTTGATTTGATTTTCTGTCCGGGTAACATCAAGGGAATAATGCTCCCGATGCGGCGTGGGCTGCTCCAGCAGGCTGGGATTGCTGATAATCGCATTTAATATGTCTGTTACGCTCTCCAGCAGGGCTTGGTCGGTGATGCGCTTGGGTGTAATGCGCCCCTCAGTGGAGCAGCACCATGCTTCATAATTCTTGCTTCTGCCATCCCTTTTGTATTTGGCTCCACAAGCCCCACAAACCGCTTTACTGCGGATGCTGTCCAGTTCCTCGGATAAAGGCTCTCCTTGGCTTTTCTGCCCGATTAAGGCGGCTACAACCCTGAACGTATCGGCAGGTGC
>DOKQ01000040.1:0-6219 GCA_003510215.1 Erysipelotrichaceae bacterium | reverse complement strand
GAGGAAAGTCATCCCTGCCGCAGTAGCGTGAATTCTCCAGCATCCGCTTGACCCTATGCTTGTTCCAGTCGGTGCGCTTCTCCATATAGGGGATGCCTCTGGCGGTGAGGCTTTCAGCAATCCGGAGATAAGACGTTCCGGCTTGGTAATCCTCAAAAACTTGCCGCACCACAGCGGCTTCCACTTCATGAATGCACAGTGCACCGTTTTGGATGTGGTAGCCGAAAGGAAGGTATCGGTTTTTCTTCATCGTCCGAACACCTCCTTGGGCAGCTGCTCGGTAAAGGCAAACCCACCAATGAGGCAGAATTTTAGCTTATCCTGCTCGGTGACGACAATCTGATTGACGATGCTCTGAAACAGCACCTCATCAAACTGTGTCAGGTAAGGCGCTCCCTGTTCCAGTAACTCAATCAGTAGCTTGCAGTCGGAAATCATCTCATCATCCGCATCGCTTTGCAGCAGCCTGCTGCGGTTGCGCTTCAGGAGGTCAAGCTGCTGGTTGATTTCATTATTTTTCTGCATAAAAATAGCAGAGTCCATGTAACCTTTCGTCCTGAGACGATTCAGTACCAGACTCTGCTTGGTGAGTTCCGCTATTTCCTTATTGATGCTTCCGACCTTTACATCGCTCATGGTGATTTTGGATTTGAGATCCATCAGCTCTGTTAATGCGGAGGAGAGAATATAGCGGCTGTTCTGTTTTAGCTTGTTAACCATTCGGATAAATGCCTGTATGATGGCATCCTCCCGGATTTGGCGGATTTCACACAGCTCCTTGCTGCGGAAGTGCTTATGGCAGACCCAATAGGTTTTGCCGTTGGTCACCCTGCGGGAGAAGCTCGTACCGCATTTTCCGCACTTGATTTTCTGTGACAAAGCGTACTGCCTGCCACGCCCCTTGCTTGGGCAAAGGGCGTTACGAGCTTTCATGAGCTGCTGCGCCTGCTCAAACTCTGACCGGCTGATAAGCGGCTCATGGGAACCAGTGATGTAGTAGCGGTCACGCTCGCCCTTGTTGCGCTTGGTTTGAAAAGGCATGGTGTCGGTGGTGTAGGATTTCTGCAGCAGAGCATCGCCGATGTAGCGCTCACTTTTGAGAATATAGCTGACTGCAGTATACAGCCAGTGGACTTCGCCATTCTTGCAGGGGATGCCATCGGCGTTCAGCTCGGCTGCGATCTGATCCATACTTTTTCCAGAGAGGTAGTTTCCAAATATCCAGCGAACCACTGGGGCTTCCTTGGGATTGGGAATTAGTGTATTGTCTACAAGGTCGTATCCGTAGGGGGCGCAGCAGCAAGTGAAGCTGCCGTTCTGCATCCTCCGGGCGTAGCTCCAGCGCATATTGTTGGAGATGGAGGTGGATTCCTCCTGAGCGATGGAGCTGAAGGCTCCAATCATCATCTCATCGTGCATATCCGCTGTCTTGAGACCATCTTCCTCAAATTCTACCTCAATGCCGAGGGATTTCAGCTCCCGGACGGTAGAGAGGCAGTCGTGGATGTTCCTTGCAAACCGGGAAACGGATTTCACAAGGATGCGGTCAATTTTGCCCTTTCTGCAGTCGGAAAGCATCCGCTGAAATTCTTCACGCTTGTCTGACTGGGTTCCGGTAATGCCCTCATCGGCATATGTGTCTACCAGCTCCCATTCGTCATTTCCGGCAATCAGAGAGGTGTAATGCTCCATTTGCACAGAAAAGGAATTCAGCTGGTCTGCCGAATCGCTGCTGACTCTGGCGTAGGCGCAGACACGCAGCTTGGGCGGTGCATAGCGGTAAATGGCATTTACCGGTTCAATAACCTGTACCTGCGGCATGGCGGCACCTCCTTTGGTTTTCGTATTTTCATGTGGCGGCTCCTTTCGTGTAAGTTCAATACCTCTAAGGTATTAGCACATACACTACCACATAGATGCGGACATAGCTATCACTATTTCCACTAAATAATCCGGAGCCTCGGCTTGTATTTTTCGACTACAAACCCATCTGCAATTTCAAATTCTTTAAGGCTGATTTTCCCCTGCTCCAGAAGATAGGTAAGGAAGTTGTGCGCCATTAAATAACGGACTTCATTGACCGGTTCTGTTTTCGTCATAGCATTCCCTCCTATCGCAAGTGAAACGGCGGCATTGCAAAATCAGAGAGCTTGATTTCTCCCTCCATTGGGGAATAGATGCTGATCCCGCAGCCGTTGATTGTTTGAATGAAGTTGACGGTCTTTGCCATATCCCTCCCGATCCGGCTCACCGAATCCACCAGTAAAACCTGAAAGCTACCGGCTTTTGCCACTTCCAGAACAGTTTGCAGGCCGGGACGTTCAAAATTCAGGCCGCTGCCCAAGTCCTGAGAAGAACCGACAACGACAAAACCCATCTGTGCGGCATAGGTTTCCAGTCTTTCATATTGCCCTTTCAAAACACCGTGAGTATCCTCCGGCGCATCAATGCGGCAGTAAATCCATGCGGATTTCTTATCCATAAAAAATGCCTCCTTTCACAAGCTCAGGCTCATTTGCGGTTCCTGAAGCAGGGTATCCAGACCGAAGCTCACGGCTAAGGCTTCATTGACCTGCTGCATCTGCGGCTCACTCAAATGGCCTATGTACTCACGCAGGCGGGAACGGTCAATGGTTCGCACCTGCTCCAATAACACAAGAGAATTCTGCCGCAGTCCGTACTGCTGGCTGCACAGCCGGATATGGGTAGGCAGATGACTTTTTTCCGTGCGGCTGGTGATGGCAGCCACGATAACGGTGGGGCTGTAGCGATTGCCAATATCGTTTTGGATAATTAGCACCGGCCTGATGCCACCCTGCTCGCACCCGACAACCGGCGTTAAATCGGCGTAGAACATATCGCCTTTGTAGATACGCATTTTGCATTCCTCCTCTTTATGAAATCAGTGTTATACCACAAGGATAAGGACAGCCGCCAAATTTGACCGGGCATATCCGCAGGGCGGCTGTCCTCATAGTTTCTGATATAACAAAACTCTTGTTCTTCGTTTTCTGCTGCTTCTATTCGACACTACTTCCCGAAGCAGAACACCACAGGCAGAGCGCCTGCGGTATAAGGACGATTCCGTCCTTTGGGCAGTCAGCTTAAACCAGCCTTGGTTATTGGCTGTCATGGGACTCTCACCCCCGCCGGGTTCTCTGGCGGCTGCACCCATTGCGATGTCTGTGGCTATGCAGAAGTATCATTGTAGGCTGTTCAGGTTATGGCAGGGCAATCCACCACAGATTGCTTCTCGGACGGACATTTCTCGCTCGGCACCTTTGATGCTATCGTGTTGACGAATAGCTCTGACCTATCCGCAGATGGTCTTGGCGTGTCCTCCGAAGCCGCTTTCCCCTCATCGGAGCTGAACAGCTAACGTATTTAAGCTGCTGGATATAACCGAGTGGCTCGGTATTTTTCAAGGAACAGGAGAGAGATAGAAAATCCCCCTCACTTCTATAAAGGAAAAAGTGAGGGGGCGTACAACCGAAAAATTAGAAATCAATCATTTTTTTCAGCTTGTCCAGTATTTTCTTTTTGCGTTTACTGATGGCCTGTTGCGTTACCAACAGTTCTGATGCCAGCTCCGCTTCCTTTTTATCATTGAAAAACAGCTCATCAATAAGGGAGCGTTCATCCTCCGACAAGGATTGAAGAGCAATCCACAGCGCCTCCAGCTGCTCCTGATGAATGAGCCTGTCCACGATGTCCGGCTGAACACGGACGATGAGGTAATCAATATTGACACCGTCCTCACGAAACCGCTCCAACGATAGCTCGTTTTGATGGATCAGCTTATTTTGATAGCGCTCTGCTTCCCGCTCTTTATGGTAGGCACGATAGACAGCCTCGCTGACTTCTACACGCTGCCGTTTAACAACGATGGTATATTTTTTATTCTCTGACATATGCTTGTCCTCCAAATTTTCAAAATTTGATTGAAAACGAAGGACAAGAGGCGGTGACCGGCACCGGGGAATAATTTTGTGCAGTAAAAAAAGAGCGTACCTGTGGACATGGTCGTCCATGAGTACGCTCTTATGTTTTATTTCGTGTTCTACCTGCTCTAGTGGTTCGTATTGGTGAGCATAGCTATTCGCTGGGGGACATAGGCTTTTTTTAACGAATTACCTATGTAAAAATCAGTTATGCGGATAGCCTAATGTCGCTGCAGCATATGCGCAGCGGCGTGGTCTTTATTGACCAACACATAAGAAAACACCCCCAATATTTCAAATTTTTTGAGGCGTTATAATTCAGGTAAATTAAATTTCCCCTTCCAGATGTGAACTGAGAATTCATCATGTTTTTAAAATTTTAAATACAAATCACAAAAATGAAGGATACCAAGCAATTGCTCAATATCCTTCATTTTATTCCATAGTTGATTTAAAAATGGTTGTACACTACAAAATGTACAGTGTGTCTTGGGTATATAGCCTCCTGTCGATGACGTTCTTAATGTATTAGTTTTGTAGAATTAGGTTTTTTACCTTAAGGTCACCCCCTTAAGTATTACTCACAGAAAACTATTTTACAAACCTAATCGTTGGATATTCGGTGGATAAAATATCAATCACGAAATTCGTTCCTACCACAATGAAATGATAAACTGTTTCAGGAACAAGGTCATTGCCTTTTCGGAAATTTGTTAAGAATTCCGACGATTCACTTGTATAAAAAGCCCATGCCTCATCTGGATTAGATCCCCACCAATCTGGTCGATAGGTTTCTCTCGTTACCTGATAACAAAGTACATCAGACCAAACCATTTCCAAGTTATATTCGGATCGTTTATCATGATCTAAATTATCCGGAAGCAATGACAACACAAACCCTTCATTAAACCATCCTATATTTTTCATATCATATACTGAATCAACATTGTCATGTGGAATCCATTTTGTAAAATAATTATCTTCCATATTTCTCTCCTACTTGTACCGAATTTTTATACTATACTTTCCCTTCCCTTGAATTTCAAGTGTAACTCGTCCATCCGAACTTTCTTAGAAATTGCTTTGTAGAAAATTTTTCACCACCTAATTGCTGGATATTCAGTGGATAAAATAGTAATCAGAGAATCTTTTATTGCCGTCGATATTCTCTAATAAATCAGTTTTTGCGAAAAAGTGTCGGTGTAATGCTTTATTTTATCTTCACTAAAATACACATTAGGTATGGATAAATCTTCAGGAGAATCAGAAAAGCGAGCGCAGATATCAGCTAATTCGCTTAACCACTTCTCAGAAAAATCCGACAAGGTTTCCTCATCAGCCATATCCCTATGATATTCTACAAATAAATCACAAAAATCCGAGGTAGAATAATTACCCTCATTATATTTTCTTATCAAATAAATTAATTTTTCTTTAGATGTCATAAATTCTCCTGTTTTCACTTTATTTTTGGCAATGGACCTAAAGCTCTTGTATCATACTTAAAGTGTAAAATTGTATTGGTTGCAGAATCATATAAAACTTCCAAATTATATTTTTTCCCATTTTTATACATTGTTGTATAATACATCAATGCTTTTGAACCTTGTGGATCTGGGCGAGATACCCCTTTTATTATAGCCTGTTTTAAAGTTTGCACGGGTACAAAGCGACTTGCATTATTCATATGCTTTGATGTTGTAATCGTAAAGTTCAAACCTTCTTCGATTTTAGAATATTTGTAAGTCTTCATCGCAGACTTAATAGCTTCTTTTCCGTTGGCTGTCTTCGCAAATTTAGCAAAATCATCAGCCTTTAAAAGTATCTTTCCTCCTTCACGAAAATAAGCGGTGGAAGGTAACAAAGGTAATAATGCTGCAGTATCCAATACAGCCCAACCAAAATTTCCCCAAGAGGGTTCACCCAGAAGTTTACTCCAGCTGTATCCCGCCATAGCAACATCCAAAATGTCCCAGACTGATCGAGTTTGAAGTTTACCATCTTCTTTTACATAATATACCATTCCGTATTCTGTTTCGGTGGAAGATATGATAGTAAATGAAGTTTCGGAGTTTTTAAAACTTACAGTGTCAGAAGCAAATGCAGGTACACTTAAACTAAGCACCATTGACAGTGTCAGTATAAAGCTTATCATCTTAGTAGTCAACTTTTTCATATAAAATCCTCACTTTCTAAATTTTTATTTTAATTTTAATGTACTGATTAGGTCTGGAAAGTTCTCAAACCATCGGAATCACCCCCCTTAAATTACTTTGTT
>DOKQ01000073.1 GCA_003510215.1 Erysipelotrichaceae bacterium | reverse complement strand
ATTCGTGTGACCAGTTGAATGAAGAAATTCAGTGGCACCATGAGTATCAGTCGATCGGTGTTCGGATTTAATAACCATAGATCATTTCGAAAGAAAATATGATGGAATGTGTTCCAAAATGAGTTAAAATCAATCAACGCTGCCAAACTGATTCCACCGATAAAGATGAGCAGTCCTGCAAGTGCTCGAATCATCGATTCCTTATGTTTAATCAATGATGAGAAACGGTATTTAATTCCATCAATCACGCAGACAAGTAAAAAGAAAACAAGCAGACAATTTCGAACTAACATCGCACCTAAATACAACTCTTTGACATCCACCATATGATCAATTTCCCGCTGATTGTACATATAAACACTTGTATCGTCGAGCCACACTTTAGCATCAAGCTCTTCTTCTTTACCACGTGTATAGTTAAGCAGGTTTTCTGTGGCAGCGATCAGTTCACCATCCGTGATGCCAATGGTATCAGCAATCTGATTTTTTGAATAAAATTCTTCAAAAAATGATAAGTCAAAGGACATAACATCAATCGCAGTCAAAATACAAGCCACAAACAGTCCAGCATACGCCAACGTACGCAACTTACTCATGATAGCTTTCCTCACTTAAGTAGTGCAAATACGTCGCGGCAGCTTTTGAAGCCTTTCCCCGGTGTGAAACTTCATTTTTGACTTCAGGAGGCAACTGCGCAAACGATTGTTCATATCCATCAGGAATAAAGATAGGATCATAGCCAAACCCATGACTCCCTAAAATCTGATGAGCGATTGACCCTTTGCACGTGTTAATCGTTACCCAATAGGAACCTTCCTCATTCACAAGAGCAATAGAACAGACAAACTGAGCCCGTCGATTCGTTTCTTCTTCCAGTTTTTCAAGAATCATGCGGTTTTTAATTTCATAGGGCGTTTGTTCACCCAGATAGCGTGCCGAAAAAACGCCCGGTTGAAAATCAAGAGCTTCAATTTCAATGCCACTATCATCCGCCAGGATCCATCCGGATACAAGATCTCGATAAGCCATCGCTTTGATCAATGCATTTTCCTGATAGGTCGATGCCGTTTCTTCCACTTCCAAATCGATCCCCAAATCTTTTGTGGATGTAACCTCAAAACCGATGGGTTCAAATATCTTCTTAAATTCTTCAACTTTATGCCCATTATTTGTTGCGATAACGAGTTGTTTGTTCATGTATACATTCTCCTTCTTCATTAAATAAATAGCTGATTTTCTTATCGGGCATAAAGAAACGCGCCTGATATCCATGCTGTTGAAATACATATGCTGAGGCAATCCATGCCTTGCGGGTTATAAAATCATACGTTAGTTCACTTCGACTGACGATTTGCTCACGGATGATTTCTGTGATCGCCGGACTGATTGAATCTTCGATCCATTTGCTCGGTCGAACTTTACTCATCTCTCCTAGATCAAATAAAAGTGCACCTCTCACGATGTTTTCATCCAGAACACCTTTAAAATACTCATAGGTTATCTGAATCATGTCTTTTACCTGCAGCTGATCGTGTTTTTTCATAAGATGACCGATGGAAATCAGGATCGGTCCAATTGAGACACCGAGTTGAAAAGCTTGCACAATAAGGGTTTTGCATCGTGGAATATTGTACAGCTTATCCGTCGCAAACGCTAAGGCACTCACATCCTCTACATCTTCATAGGAAAGCCAATGTGTTTTCTTAATCGTATATGGAGCCTGCTGTAACGCTTCTATCCCCCACCTGCGACTTGTCAGATCCATCTGAGTTTTAGGTAATATCTTGAGTATTCCCACCTGTATTTCAGCCGGTTGCGTTGATAATAGCTGATGATAACTATCCAGAAACAACTCAAGAGTTTCATAGGGCAACCCGGCTATGAGGTCTGCATGAACAATTAGTCCGGACTGACTCCATAACGTCAGGATATGCTTGACTTGATCGTTGTTTTGAACACGTCGCACCGCTTCCAGTGTCTTTGGCTGAAACGACTGCACTCCCACCTCGAAGCGAAATCTTTCTTTCTTTGCCTGGTAGGCAAAGTAGTCCACAAGCTTTTGTGCCATAGAAGTGACTTCACATTCAAACTGAATGGAAGCGTCCCAGCGTAACTCGTTAAGCTGTTTGGCTATTTGTAATGCCCGAGTCGGAAATAGATTAAAGGTGCGATCCAGAAACTTGATTTGCTTTGGTTTATACTTTTCGAGCTGCATAATCAATGCAGTCATATAGGTGTCTGAAAAAAGCCGTATACCTTCTTCAAGTGATGAGAGACAATAGGTGCAATGAAACGGGCAACCACGTGTGGATTCTATATAAAGATATTGAAGATGGAAAGAAGGCATATCCATGTCCAGAAAGTATGGCGATGGTAATTGCTCAAGGTAGAATAAGTCAGTTTGAGCTATCTTGGTTCCGCTGGTTATTTTTGATGTTACTGAAGATGTTGTCTTACCTTCACAGATTAGTGGCCAGAATATCTGCTCGCCTTCACCTAAAACAACATAGTCTGCACCGGCGTCTATCCACTGACTGTCAAGAAATGTGGCTTCCGGTCCACCACAAATCAATGTGATCGAAGGAACCTTCTGTTTGATTTCCTTAATCCAGTCTTTTATGATGGGGGAATTCCATATGTACACTGAAAAAGCAATCACATCCGGTTTTTCATTGAGGAGCTGTTCAATCACTTTCTCACTATCTTCTTTTATGGTAAATTCTAGAATCTTGGCTTCAACTTCATCCGGCTTACTCACATACAACCAGCGTAATGCTAAGTTTTTATGAATATATGAAGCATTTGCGGTTGTTAAAATGACTTTCATGTATCTATCACCTTTATTATTATACAAAAAAATAGTAAACTATGCTATGGAGGGTTGACTATGATTCAAGAAGTTATAAAGTCTTACTTTAAAAAGGATGCGGATGAAGTTACGTATATCCCCACAGGGATCACCAATCGAAACTATCGGGTCACCGTGGATAATGAAAACTATGTGATTCGTATCCCCTATCCAGACAGTGATCATATTGTGGATCGAAACAATGAAGCTGTCATTTTGGACCTCATTAAACAACATCAACTTGATGCCCCACTGGAATACTATGATCCAACAAGTGGAATTAAAATTACCCGATATATTGAACATGTTCAACACTTTGATGAAGTGGATGATCCGAATAAATATCAGCGGGTAGCATTGATGATGCGAAAACTTCATGATTTACAGATTAAATCCGGTGTTTTTTTTGATCCGGTTGAAAAACTGAATGAATACGCCTCACACATTAAAACCCCTCTATACGATGTAACGTTCGCCTCTTCTGTGAGTGAGAAAATCAGGTTATATCGGGGAAAGAAAATTCTTTGTCATAATGATTGGGTGAATGGGAATATGTTGTTTACTCCCTCAAGAATGTATCTGATCGATTATGAGTATGCGGGTGACAATCATCCCTTATTTGATGTCATGTCGTTTCTTACAGAAAATAATATCACGGATACACAGCAACGAAATCAGTTTTATCTCAGTTATTTTGGATATGTACCTGAAGGAAAGCTTAAAGAAGATCTCGATCTATTTGAAGCCTTCAGTAATCTATTATGGTGTACATGGGCAATGATGATGTATGAGCAGCGAAACGAAGACATTTTTTACACGATTGCTACGATGAAATACGAGGCTCTATGCCATAACATAAAACAAACCGGTTAATTATCCGGTTTGTTTTTGAATCCATGATTGGATATCACTGACTTCCTGAGAAGAGATTTGATGACCTGAAGCATACCATACTAAGTCAACAGACATTTGTTTCGATTCAAGCAGCTGCTTAAGACCAAAACTTTGCTCCGGTGGACAAATCGGGTCATTCTTCCCTGCGGTTATCAGAATCCTGGTCGATGAAGGCCGGTGATCGTAGATGTCCGTTGGGATCATTGGATGCATAAGCACCGCAGCTTTGGCTACATCCTCATATTGCAACAGAGCATTGGCCGCGATGTTGGCACCATTGGAATATCCGAGTACGATGATGTTTTTGGCATCAAACTGATAGGTATGGGACGCCTCTATGATAAAATCCCGAAGAATTCTCGTCTGCTTTGCAAGATCGTCCAAATCAAACACACCCATGGAAAGACGTTTGAAATAGCGATTCATCGTACCTTCTTTGACATTACCCCGAATGGAAAGTATGGACATCTTTGGATCAATCATTTCTGCTAGTGGTATCAGATCCTGTTCATCTCCACCCGTTCCATGAAGTAAAACCCAAACAGGTTGACTCATATCTTTCTTTTTAAATACATGTATCATTCATTTTCACCTCTTTTATCCAATAAATCCTGCGCGAAGACACCAATCTTCTTCTGCAGATAAATCCACTGATCCAACTCATCACTGGAGAATGGACTGAATAACACTTCAATCGCTTGTGTGTGTAAAGGGAAGGATTGCTCAATCAGCTCTTTCCCCTGTTGACTTAGCGACACATATCGAATGCGCTGATCATCTTCACAGCGAATACGCATCACATACCCTTTTTTAACCAGTTGGTCAATGATGTATGTCATAGTACCACTGGTCAGATACACATGTTCACCAATTTTCTGAATGGGTTGTTTACCGCGATGAAATAGCAGTTCCAGTATCATATATTCATTGGCGGAAACACCATAGTTGACCATATCTTTTTTAATATACTGATCGATGTAGTGATTGGATTTGATCTGAGTGACTAACGCTTTTAGTTGCTTATGTTCCATAGTTCATCCTCTTTATCTTGATATCAAGATAATTATAGCATATAAGATACTTGAGTGTGTTCTAAATGCACAAAAAAACCAGACAATTACGTCCGGTTTTCATAGTTTTCTTCAAAATAGCTCATGATTCTCTGTAGACTCTGTATAAGTGCGACATCCTGATCTACCTGTAAATCTTTTATGATACGATGAATCATTTCTTCATGAAATGCATCATGTATAATTAATACATTCACAGCCTTTTCAGTCAATCCCAGGCGCATGACACGCTTATCTACATTGTCCTGTGTTCGAGTTACATACCCTTTTTTAATCAGACGATTCACAGCCACAGTTAATGTTCCCTGTGTGACGAGTTGCAACCGCGCCACATCAGACATCGTCTTTGTGGTGCTCTTGGCAATATTTTCCAGTGTATGAACCTCTGTCATCGAAAGAGTGATACCTCGATCATGAAGATTTTTCTCTTCGAGAACCAAGATATGGTTAAATAGTTCGACAAGAAGTTCATTGAGGGTTTCTTTTACATTTTCCATCAATAACCTCCTTACCTTTTAAACTACTTAGCCAAGGCTTTTTTGGCTTTTTCTACGATGGTTGTAAATCCCTTAGGGTCAGCGATCGCGATTTCTGATAACATCTTACGATTTACTTCGATTTTCGCTAGTCTTAAACCATGCATCAATTGTGAGTAGCTCATGTCATTCATACGTGCAGCAGCGTTGATACGTGCAATCCACAATTTGCGCATTTCACGTTTAAGTTGCTTACGATCTCTGTAAGCATAACGCAATGAACGCATCACTTGTTCATTGGCTGTACGGTATAATACGTGCTTCGAACCAAAATAGCCCTTAGCTAACTTTAATACTTTTTTACGACGGTTACGTGCAACCGTTCCACCTTTAACTCTTGGCATCTTCTACTTCCTCCTAGTCTTGAAGCATTAGTTTAATGCGTTTGTAATCGCTCTTAGAAACCAATGTTCCCTTTCTTAATTTACGTTTTTGTTTTTGTGTTTTGTTCGCTGCAAAGTGCGATACATATGCGTGTGAACGCTTTAGTTTTCCACTGCCTGTACGTTTTACACGTTTAGCCAATGCTTTTTTAGTTTTCATCTTTGGCATAATCTTATATCCTCCTTGATTACTTGCGCTTAGGTGCCAGAATCACGTACATGGTATTCCCTTCCATTGAGGGGTGTTTTTCCACGTTGGCAATATCTGAAATCTCTTCAATGAAATTTTGCATAACTTTTTTCCCAACTTCAATCCGAGTAATAAGACGTCCACGGAAACGCATGTCTACTTTGACTTTCATTCCGTCTTCAATCCATTTACGAGCATGCTTCAATTTCGTTTCGAAATCATGTGTATCGATTACCGGTGATAAACGCAGCGGTTTTACTTCCGTTACATGTTGGTTTTTCTTGGCCTCTTTAACCTTCTTTTGCTGTTCAAAGCGGAATCGTCCATAATCCACAATTTTGCAGACCGGTGGTTGCCCATTAGGGGCTACGCATAGCAAATCAAGATTTTGCTCATAAGCTTTCTCAAGCGCTTCACGGCGCAGAAAAATGCCCAGCTGTTCGCCATTTGCTCCGATAACTAGTACTTCTTTGAACCGAATGTTCTCATTGACCAAATCGTCAGTCGTAATTTTCTTTGTAATAATTTCACCTCCAGGTTATAAATAAAACGGGTACTCATAGAGCACCCGTACCGTTTCACCTTAAAAAAACATGGTGATGCAGCCAATACCTATTTCCAATGGAAATCAGGTGAGAAAAGTGCTTCTACTTTCTGACATCTTATCGCTTGTATACTTTAACACAAATTATAGGTAATGTCAATCATTTGATAACCAATGACAAACCTTAAGGTTTTGCCCT
>DOKQ01000046.1 GCA_003510215.1 Erysipelotrichaceae bacterium | reverse complement strand
GAAGAACTTTGATTAAAAAAACTGAATTCACACAAACCAGAAGATTCTTAGTTAATCGTAAATTTGGCACACTCTATGTTTACATGTAAAAAAGGAACTTCTTCATTGAAGAAATTCCTAAGTTTACATTTCAACTCTTTATGAGCCTTATTTCATTGGTTTAATTTCCCAAATCTCTTCCGCATATTGCGAAATGGTGCGATCTGAGGAGAAGAATCCAGATTTCGCGATGTTAACCAGACACATTTCAGCCCAGTAACTGCGATCTTGATAGCGACGTTGGACTTCCTGATGTGCTCCGATATATGAATCAAAGTCTGCAGCTAAGAAATACTCATCATTACGGTACATAACTTCGTCATATACCGCTTTAAACTCATCATGATTTGAATGCCATGAACCATCAATCAAAGAATTCATCACTTTCTTCAGTGTCGGATTGTTATTGACAATGGACCAGACATCATATCTTCCCATTTTCAATGTTTCAACTTCTTCCACAGTTAAACCGAAGATAACCGTATAATCACGGCCAACCAGCTCATCGATTTCGACATTGGCTCCGTCAAGTGTTCCCAAGGTTAATGCGCCATTCATCATGAACTTCATATTACCCGTTCCACTTGCTTCCTTACCTGCTGTCGAAATCTGTTCTGAGACATCTGCCCCATTCATCAGATATTCCGCAATCGAAACATTGTAGTTAGGAATGAAAACCACTTTAATCATTTTACTGATACGTTCATCGTTGTTCACTACGTCCGCAACACTATGAATCAGCTTGATAATCTTCTTGGCAAAATAGTAGCCAGGAGCTGCTTTTGCCGCAAAGATAAATGTGGTTGGTGTCATGCTAAATGACTCATCTTCCTTCATCTTCTGGTACAGATAGATAATGTGCAATACATTCAGTAATTGACGCTTATACGCATGTAAACGTTTCGCCTGAACATCAAAGATGGAATTTACATCAATTTCAATACCTGTCCATTCTTTGATTTTTCCGGCAAGAATCACTTTTCTTTCATGTTTAATATCTAAAAATTCTTTTTGTGCTTTCTTGTCCTTGGCTATCTTCAGTAGATTCTCAAGTTTCGAAGGATTGTAAACATACTCATCACTAATATGCTTTGTTATAAACTCATGCAATTGAGGATTTGAATAGGTTAACCAGCGACGATGAGTAATCCCATTGGTCTTGTTATTGAACTTGTCAGGATACATCGTATAGAGATCCTTCATGACATCTGCTTTAATAATTTCGGTATGCAAACGAGCAACACCATTCACACTATGGCTGCCATACACAGCTAAATGTGCCATGTGAATTTGACCGTCTTTAATAATGGACATGCGATATTGCAAGCTTGGATCACTTGGATACTTTTGACGCATTTCACTGATAAATCGGTTATTAATTTCTTCAATAATCATGTATATACGCGGTAAGAGCATTTGAACAAAATGAACTGGCCATTTTTCAAGCGCTTCCTGTAGTACGGTATGATTTGTGTACGCCATGGTTCTTGTGACAATATCCCAAGCCGACTCCCAGTTGTAATCATATTCATCCATCAAAAAACGCATCAATTCTGGAATCGCCAATACTGGATGAGTATCATTTAACTGAATAGCAATCTTGTCAGCGAAGTTATCCAAGTTTGGATATACACGTAGATGCGCCTTGACCATAGCTGCTAAACCAGCGGATACAAAGAAGTACTGCTGTTTAAGTCTCAAATATCTTCCGTGTTCTGTTGAATCATCCGGATAGACATTTTGGCAAATTTCACTTACTTCCTGCAAATACTGTCTAAAATCTTTGTTTTTCGGCAGATCCTCAGAAGCCTCAGCTCCCCAAAGACGCAATGTGTTTGTATTGTCTGTACCTTTACCTACAATTGGCATATCATAAGGAACCGCACGGATTGACTCTGCACCAACATGATCAAAGATTAGTTTCCCGTTTTGATCTTTGCGCATTTCAATACGCCCCCAGAATTTCACATCAACCGCATGCTTTGGCTTACGGACTTCCCAAATGTTACCAAGTTGCAGCCATTGATCAGGTACTTCAACTTGATATCCGTTGACAATCTTCTGACGGAACAGCCCATATTCATATCTTAAGCAAATCCCATGTCCTGGCAATGATAGTGATGCTAATGAGTCGAGGAAACAGGCTGCCAATCGGCCTAAACCACCATTTCCAAGTCCGGCATCAGATTCCAGGTTTTCAAGTTCATTTAAATCAATTCCTAATTCGTTCAAACCTTCTCTTACAACATCATAAATCCCAAGATTCATAAGGTTATTGGTAAGCAAACGACCAATAAGAAACTCCATAGAGAAATAATACATTTGTTTTGCGCCGATTGTGGCAACTTCTTCTTTACTTTCTTTCCAATGGATAGAAGCATAGTCACGTACCATGTCACCCAATACCATGTATCTTTCAGTACGATGTGATTGCGCAACTGAACGTCCATAAGTCTCTACAACTCGTTGAGTAAAGTCGCGTTTAAAATCGTGTTTATCTTTAAACATAATGACCTCCTAAAGTCCACGCCTATTTTAGCAGAAACTTTCATATTATGCAAACGCTTAATTCTTTTTGTGCTCAAAATAGACGGCCGCAAAAGGTGCAACATTGCAGATAATCTTAAACGGCAAATGATGACAAAGCTCTTCAATCGCTTCAATTGGCTGATAATTGCACATATTGCAACCATCATAAATATCTTTTTCAGTATTCATAATTTCTGTGTATTTTCCTGCATAAGGTACACCAATATGTACTTGTTCATGAGCTACAGGTGTCATGTTGAAAATACAAACGATAATACTTTTTTCGTCTTCACGATAAAAACTGTACAGGCTGGCATTAACATTATCCGCATCAATCCATCGGAAGCCCTTGTGATCAAAATCAAATCGGCTTAAACAACTGTGATGATTGTATATATGATTCAAGTCAACGAATAAGCGATTAAAACTGTTATGGCGCTGATATTGCAGTAAATGCCAATCCAACTCACGATCTTCGTCCCACTCTCTAAAGTGAGCCAGTTCATTCCCCATAAAGTTCAACTTTTTCCCAGGGTGAGCAAACATATAGGCATACAGATTTCTTGCCTGGGCAAATTTCTGGTCATAGTCACCCCACATCTTATTGATGATCGTACCTTTTCCGTGAACAACTTCATCATGTGATAGTGGCAGGATAAATCGTTCGGAATAGAAATATGCCATACTAAATGTAAGTTGATGGTGATGATAGCTGCGATACAGCGGATCAATACTGTAATATTTAAGTGTGTCGTTCATCCATCCCAAATCCCATTTGTAATCAAAACCTAATCCCATTTCGAACGTTGGGTGCGTGACCTTTGGGAAATCAGAGGAATCTTCAGCCACAAGAATTGCGGATGGATATCTTTGAGACAGATAGTAGTTCAGCCGTCGAACAAAAGCGACAGCACCTTCATTGACGCCCCGTTGTTTGTTTCCGTGCCAGAAAATTATGTTTGAGACCGCATCAATTCGAATCCCATCAAAATGATACATTTCCATCCAGAACGAAGCCGAAGACATCAAAAAGCTCCTGACCTCTTCTTTCCACAAATCAAACAATAAGGTATCCCATTGACTATTTGCGTCTTCGAAATTAGGATACTCATACAATGGCGTTCCATCAAAATCAATTAGACCAAAACTATCTTTCACAAAGTGTACTGGTACAAAATCCAGAATCACACCAATATCATTCATATGACATTCATTGATAAATTGCATCAGCTGTTTGGGTGTTCCATATCGAGATGTGGCTGAGAAATAACCCGTTGCCTGATAACCCCACGAACCATCAAACGGATGTTCATTCACCGGCATAAGTTCGATATGCGTATATCCCATTTCCTTCACATACGGAATCAAGTGTGATGCCATTTCTTCATATGACATCCACTCGAAGCTGTATTTTTTTCTCCATGAACCTATATGGACCTCATAGATACTCATCGGCTCCTGTAAGTGTTTGGTTCTCCGATTCATCCATAGTTTATCTTCCCAAGGAAAGTTTTTCAGATTCGTAACAATTGAACTGCTTTTAGGACGAACTTCACTATAAAAAGCAAATGGATCTGACTTCTCTACCCACTCTCCCTTTGCATTTTCGATAAAATATTTATACAAATCCCATTCAGTAACGTTGGGAACAAATACACTCCATACCCCTTGTGGCGAAATCTTTGTCATTCGATGCTCATACTTATTCCAATGATTAAATGATCCCATAACAAACATTTGCCTCGCATTTGGAGCATAAACTGTAAATCGTACGCCGTTAACACCTTCATACGCAAAATGAGCCCCAAACACATGGTGTGCATCTAAACAATGCCCCGCAAAGAAACTATCAAATACTGTGGATTTTAACATTGACATCCCCTCCTTTCCCTTATTTTACTTCATTTCGTGTGCAAAAAAAACACAAGTTGTCTGATAACTTGTGTTTCACAGCGATTATTGAGTTAATTTCTTCAAATCATCAGAGAAATGCTGATACTTTGTGAAGGCATCTTCAGAATTCACACCTTTGATGCAAAAATAGAATTTGCATTTAGGTTCAGTGCCTGAAGGTCGAACTGCAACCCAGCTACCGTCCGCCAGTTTCATTTTCAGAACATCAGAAACCGGGAATCCGTTCAAAGGTAATGTTAAGCCATTGACGACTTTCGTTTGTGTAAAGTAATCTTCCCACTCAACCACATCGACACCGGCAAGGGTTTTGACAGGATGATTGCGCAATCCACCCAAAATCTCAGCGATACGCTTGCTACCTTCAACCCCTTTGAGTGTTAATGATTCTTGTTCCTCAAGGTATGCTCCATACGTGTTATATAACGCTTCAAGAACATCTACGAGTGTCTTATCTTGATTTTTGTAATACTGCACAGCTTCCGCAATAATTAAGCATGCCTGAACGGCATCTTTATCTCTTACAAACGGTTGGACAAGGTAACCATAACTTTCTTCATAACCAAAGACAAAGTCTTTTTCGTTTGTCTTTTCGTAGTTAGCAATTTTATCACCGATAAACTTGAATCCTGTAAGTGTTTTTTCAGTTTCTACACCATAATGAGCAGCAACACTTTCACCTAAATCTGATGTAACTACAGTGTTAAACATGATTGGATTTTTTGGCATTAAACCTTTTTCTTGCATCGTTGAGAAAATATATTCAATGAGTATTGAACCTGTCTGATTCCCTGTTAAAAGTCGATATTCTCCTTGATGTAAAACAACAACCCCCACCCGATCTGCATCCGGATCTGTACTTATCACAACTTCCGCCCGATGATTTTTTGCATATTCAATACCTAATTCATAGGCAATTTTGTCTTCTGGATTTGGTGATTTTGTATTCGGAAAAGAAGGGTCAGGGGAACATTGTTCATCAACTAGAACTGTTGTATATCCTGCACGAGTCAATACTTCATCCACGATCGGATATGCGGTCCCATGTTGAGGTGAAAATACAACCTTGATATCTTTTGCTTGTTCTTTTCTTAATTGAATTTCTAGCACTCGATTCGCATACACTTCATCCATTGCTTCATCTAACCAATGAATCAGTGATTCCTGCTGTTCAGTTAACTTAACTTCAAT
Organism: Erysipelotrichaceae bacterium; assembly: GCA_003510215.1. Classification (GTDB taxonomy): domain Bacteria; phylum Bacillota_I; class Bacilli_A; order Erysipelotrichales; family Erysipelotrichaceae; genus UBA2227. Next base: position 924 of record DOKQ01000046.1, on the reverse strand, counting down.
GGATAGTTCATCATCAACTTCTTCAACATAATTGATAACTTTTTCGATCTCTTCAGGTACAAGCTGACAACCTGTCTCATCATAAACTTTATACCCGTTATATTCTTTCGGATTATGTGAAGCGGTAATAACTATGCCACCAAGACAGTTTTTCTCTCTCACTGTAAACGATAGTTGAGGTGTTGGTCTTAATGTTGAGTAAACATATGACTCAATTCCAAAAGATGCCAACACACGTGCAGACTCCTCTGCGAACTCTTTCGACATATACCGGTTATCAAAAGCGATTGCGACTCCTTGCTTATCCTTGCGATTTAATGAAAGCAAGTACTTTGCAAAACCAACATTGGCACGACGTATCGTAAATATATTCATGCGGTTACTTCCAGCCCCTAACAGTCCACGCATACCCGCTGTTCCAAATTCTACACGAGTATAAAACGCATCCTGCTTCTGTTCTTCAGTCATTGAAAGAATTTCTTCTCTCATCTCTGCGCTGACATTAACATGAGTGATCCACTTCTCTACACGTTCTTTGATTAACATTTCGTTTCCTCCATTCCTCACATAATAAAAAGAAGATTTGACATCTTCTATTTTTTATTTGCCCACAAAAACTAAGCGATTACTTTTTGTGTGCGTAGTACTTCTTCGATCGTTGTGATTGCAACTTCTTCATCATCGCCTTCACAAGTGATTGTGATTTCTGATTGAGTAGGAATACCCAATGACATGACACCCATGATGGATTTCATATTAACAGAACGGCCTTTGAAAGCTACCTTTACATCACATTTGAATTTGCTTGCTGCGTTGACAGCTACAGTTGCTGGACGAGCGTGCAATCCTACAGGATCAACAACTAATACAGTAATTTGTTTCATACATCTACCTCCGAGTTTATATTAATTCTACTGTATTTTT
>DOKQ01000171.1 GCA_003510215.1 Erysipelotrichaceae bacterium | reverse complement strand
GATTTCCAAGATGTTTATGGATGCACCTTTTGATCAATTAAAACACAGAATTTGGGAGAGTATGCATGAAGTTGGAAAGCTTCTTGATGTGGATCGGGTATATATCTTTGAGTTTGATGATTCCAAATCAAAAATGAACAATACGTATGAATGGTGCAACGAAGAGATTGAACCAGCGATAGATATTCTCCAAAATCTGGATACGGATGTATTCCCATGGTGGATGAAAAAGTTACATTTAGATGAAGCGATTAATGTGTATGATGTTTTTACCATGGGGAAAGAGCAGGTTCGGGAAAAGGATATTCTGATGGAACAGGGGATAAAATCTGTTCTTGTGGTTCCTCTGCGAGTTCATCAGGATTTGATTGGTTTCATCGGCTTTGATTCTGTGAAAAAACACAAGCGTTTCCGTGATGAAATTCATCTTTTAAGAATGTATAGTGAAATTGTGGCTTATGCATTGGCGAAACAACAGGATGAGCAGAGAATCCATGATAGTTTAGAACAGGTGAAGCGAACTTTTCATCAAACAATCGAAGCCTTTTCTTCCATTGTAGAGATCAGTGACCCATATACAGCTGGACATCAGCATCGCGTCGCAGAACTAGCGGTTGCGATTGGCAAGCATTTACGGCTTGAAAAAGATCAGTTGGAAGCCTTGTACATGGCTTCTCTGTTACACGATTTAGGGAAGTTCTATATTCCGAATCAGATTTTAAATAAACCAGGCAGATTAAGTGAAATTGAGTTTAATCTGATCAAAACACATCCTACGTTAGGTTATGAAGTGCTTACAAAAATCGACTTTCCATGGCCGATTGCGGATATGGTTCTTCAGCATCATGAGCGAGTTGACGGTTCGGGTTATCCTTATGGTCTTGAGAAAGATGAGATTATGATAGAATCAAAAATTCTTTGTGTTGCGGATGTGGTTGAGTCGATCTCGTCACATCGTCCATACCGCCCTGCTCTAGGTTTGGATTTTGCGTTGAGGGAAATTAAGGAGCAACGTGGAACTCTTTATGACGAAAAGGTCGTGGATGCCTGTCTGTTTCTATTTGAGCATGGACGGTTTCATTTTAAGACGACAGTATAAACCAAACTTGAAATCATAAGTTTGGTTTTTTGTTTATGCTTAAATAATAAATGATTAACTTTAAACATCGTGATGAGTTTGAAATGTGAATGGTGTTTGTCTTGTAAGAGTAAAGATGATAAAATGTCAGTAGAAATAAGTAAGGAGTGGAGAGAGTGAAATTTATCGATTTAGCAAAGCTTCGTTGTTCGACGCGTTCATTTACTAAACAGTCGATTTCCAATGAAGATTTAATGCTTATATTAGAGGCGGGTCGGATAGCTCCGACGACTGCCAATACACAGAGTCATCGTGTGCTTGTTATCGATGATGAAGAAGGATTGCGTTTATTAAGTGATGCGGCACAGATTTATGGTGCTCCTTGCGCACTTGTGATCAGTGTTGACCATGCCGCAAGCTGGAAACGTGCATTTGATAGTTATGATTCGGGAGATATCGATGCGACTGTGGTGATGACTCATATGATGCTTCAGGCCAGTGAATTGGGTCTGGGAAATGTGTGGGTAGGTTATTTTAAGCCTGAGCGGATTAAAGAATTATTTAAGTTGCCTGAGTCCTGGGTTCCTGTCCATATCTTGTGTATCGGATATGCGAATGTTCCACTAAAAGATCCTCAGCGACATCAGAAACAGCGTTTACCTCTAAGTAAGACGGTGTTTTATAGAAAGGATATCGAATGAGATTACTGATTGGAAAAGATGAGCAGGAAGTTGGTCTTATTGCGGCTTCCCAACTTAAGACATTAATTAAGAATTTTCCGGATGGTGTTTTTGCGTTTCCGTTTAGTCAGAAGATGATGCCGTTGTTTGACTATACGGTACATATGGTTGAGGACAAACGAGTGGATTTTGCGAATATCAGTGTGATGGGAACTCATGAATGGGTGGGCCTTTCACCTGAGCATCCAGAGTCGATTGCGTTTCAGTTGAATGAAGTGTTTTTTAAACATCTGAAAGTAAAAGAAGAGAATGTGTATGTGTTTGATGGGAAAATCTCAAATCTGAAAGAGGCAACTCGTGATTATAATATGATAATGGATGATTTGGGTGGTCTTGATGTTCTCATCAGTGAAGTTGGAAATCAGGGCCAGATTGCGATGATTGAACCTGCTGGGGCTCTTATACCCCGTATCCATGTATCTTCCGAAGCGGATTCAACGAAGCATCAGGCAATTACCCTTGGAGTTGCGGATTTTCTGAGTGCAAAGCATGTTTATGTCATTGCCTATGGGATAACTCAACGTGAGGTGGTTCAGCGGCTACTTACGGATAAACGGATTGATCCACAGTTTCCAGTTTCGTTTTTGCATTTGCATCCAAATGCCACGTTGATTACCGATTGGGATGCGGTTGGGGATTTAGTGAAGGAGAATAACTAATGGAAGAACTTTGGATCTATGGGGAGCAGGGATTACGCATCTTACTTGCCTTGGTGCTATCAGGGTGGATTGGTTATGATCGTTCGAAGAAAAGTCGGGCTGCTGGACTGCGTACTCATGCGCTTGTAGGCACTGCCTCTGCTTTGGTTATGCTTACCTCTGAGTTTATCTATGTTCATTATTCGCCGATGGGTGCTAGTCCTGATCCAGCTCGTTTAGGAGCTCAAATCATTAGTGGTATTGGTTTCCTTGGTGCGGGTACGATTATTCAGGGTCGAGGTTCAGTCAAAGGATTAACGACAGCTGCCAGTTTATGGGGAGTTGGGACCATTGGGATTGCGGCTGGAATTGGCTTCTATTATGGAGCGATTCTAACCACTGTGATTTTCTATGTGCTTCTAAGATTTGCGACCTTAATTGAAAGTGGTATGGTCAATCGCATTGAAACCAAACGCATATTCATTCAGACACAGTCCAATGATTTAAATATCTTTGAACAGCTGGCGTTGCAACATAATGTCTTTGTGGATAAGGTGCAATATATGGGAAGTGATATTCTGGCCGATAAGAAGATTCATTATATTCTGATTACATTAAATCCAAGGCAGAAGAATATGGATAAATATCGCGATCTGATGCGAACGTATGGATCACTTGAAGGGGTTGTGAAGTTAAAAGTTGTGGGTGAAAACCTTGTGGATGAGGAGTTTGACTAGGAAGAGATTCCTAGTTTTTTTGCGTCAAATCTTGCCATAACGATTGAAGTAAATGAGTGTTTATTTTTTCGGATTTATGAGTATACTAAAGTTAGAGGTGATATCAATGTTAACAGGTCACCAATTGGATTTGTTTAAACTTCTTGCATCTGTTTCCGGGTTTACTACGATTGAAGAGTTATCAATCAAGTTGCAACGTAGTCAGCGAAGCATTCGCTACGATCTGGATGCGATTGAATCTCTTGGATTCCGTTATGCCTATCGTTTGCAACGAGTTCCTTCCATGGGGATACGATTGCATACAGACTCATCCACCAGAATCAAAGACTTATTTGAAAGTGAACTGATGGAGGATAAATCATTTCGTACAGATGCGATCTTATTTGAGCTTCTCATTAAAAATCATTTATCCATAGGGAGTATGATGGATGTTTTACATGTGTCTCGATCAAGTGTTTCTCGATTGGTATCTCAGTGTGAGCAGCAGTTAAGTACATTTAATTGTGCTGTTACCAGAAGTCGTTTTGGGGTGGTACTTGAAAGTGATGAAAATTCAATTGTTCGTATGAGTGATGAGCTTATTCAAAAGCCTGAAACAGCCCGACGATTCATCGAGTTGGCAAAGAAAGAAAATATAGAACTATTTCAAGAAGTGGAGTTGTGGATTGAAGAGTTGGGATGTGAACATGAGTTTACTTTGGAAACGGTGTCCTATCAAGCAATATTGGCATTCGTGCTAGTTCATGCATTTCGATGTCACTATGTTTTTTCAAATGTATGTGAAGAAAACATGGGGATACCTTATGTGTCCAATTGGAATATATCGGTGGAGGCGAAACGAGGATGCCTAAGATTGCTTCCAGGCTGTCGGGTGATTTCCGGTCAATTACCTCAACTTGTTATGGATGATGTTCTGGCATTTGATTTGTTTGATCAGTTGAATCAGGCGTGTAACCATCAGTTAAGTGAGGATCCACGTTCACATCAGGCATTGTTACTGCATTTGCGTGCTACGGTTCATCGTGTTCGACATGAGCAATTGATTGAAATTCCATTAAAAGAAGATGTCTTTGTCTCCTATGCGATTCTTTCGGAAGTAGTGAAAGAAGTGATTCGAAAATTTGAGAAGGAACATGACTTGGAATTTAATGATGATGAGATTGCCTTTGTGGTGATGCATGTTCAGGCGATGATGCAGCGGAAAGCTCAGGCGATTTCGGCGATGCGAGTGGCGGTAGTTTGTCACTATGGATTAGCCACATCTTCTTTGCTTCAGTCAAGGCTTCAATCATTATTTCCATCGATTCCTTTCTATGGACCATACTCTTTGGTGGAGTTTGAGAAGATTGGAACTGAAGAGATGTTTGATTATGTTGTCTCAACTGTTGATTTGAAACTTAAGAATCAATTACTTGTCTTACCGATGCTTTCTTCCCATGACATTGAAATGATTGAACGTAAGATATCAAATCATGCATATCTCAAGCAGTGTGAGCAGCTGATTAAAGGATATACCTACATTCATGATCAGAAGGTGACGATGGCGTCACTAATCAAAAAAGAACACATCCATTTTGCGAAACATGTGGTGGATTACAGGGAGGCTGTTACACTTGCGGCAAATCCACTACTTAAGGATGGTGTGATTGAACCCCGATACGTTCAGAAGATGATCTGGGCGATTTCAAATCTAGGTCCATATATGGTAATTCTACCGAAAGTAGCCTTTGTGCATGCGGGTACCGAAGATGGGGTGAATCGAAATGGTATTAGTTGTCTTCATCTGTCGTCGAGTGTGTTATTCGGCGAAAAGCGCGTGAGTGAAGTGAGTGTCATCTTTGTGATTGCTTCTGTATATAAAGAAGATGCGGGGTTATTAAAACTGGTGAGCATTTTGGAATCAGAGGATAATCTGAATCGGTTATTGCAGGCGAATGATGTGAATGACATTTTGGGATTAATCAAGGAGGGGTAATATGGAATTGCTTGAAAAGTCAAAACTTAGAATTGTAGAGAAGTCAATGACTCCAGTTGAGGCGCTACATGAGGTGGGTAATTTTTTACACGAGGTGGGGAGTACCTATAAGTCCTATACGGAAGAGATGATTGATAGTTTTTATACGTTAGGACCGTATTTTGTGATTGCGCCTTCCATTGCATTGGCGCATTCGAAACCTTCTTCGAGTGTTATACAAAATGATCTGGTGTTGGTCCTATGTAAGCAACCTGTAATTTTTGGGAGTAAAAATGATCCGGTTTCGTTGTTATTTGGGCTGTGTGCCAAAGAAGCCCATGGACATATGGATGTATTAATGAAAGTTGGTGAGATGCTTGAGGATCAAGATCTGGTATCTGAGTTATCCGAATGTGAAACCATCGAACAACTTTACAACTGTATTCATCAGAAAACAACTTAAAGAAAGGAGGGTGTGATGAGAGAGTTACAAATCCAGGCGGTCTGTGGTTTTGGGGTTGGGTCTTCCATGTTGTTAAAAATGAAGTTGTCTTCAGCGTTTAAGAAGATCAATGTGGAAGCGAATGTCTTTACTTCAGATGTTGCCTCAGCAACATCGACCAAAAGTGATGCGATATTCACTTCGAGTGAATTAGCAGAAACAATGCAGGCACGTGCCAAGTGTCCTGTGATTGTCATCAACAGCTTTGTGAATGTGGCTGAAATTGATGAAAAGGTTAAATCTTTTGTGGAAAGTTTAGAAAAATAAATAAGGAGGAAATCGTATGGCTGTATTAGATTTTATCATCAATGAAATCTTCGGTAGTGCTCCCATCTTCTTGTCATTAATCGCATTATTTGGATTATTGCTTCAAAAGAAGAAGTTCAATGAAGTTTTGGCTGGAACACTTAAAACCACTGTAGGGGTAGTTATTCTTCAAAAGGGAACAGACATTATTATTGGATCCATTTTACCACTGATGGGAGCATTTGGCGTATTTAATACGACGACGGGAGAACCGATTGAATCAATGGGTGCTTCCACATTCATGGTCGAATATGGATCTGCGATTGGTATCGCAATGGTCTTAGGGTTTGGTATCAACTTGCTTGTGGCTCGTTTTACAAAGTGGAAAACTGTTTTTTTAACAGGGCATATGCTCTATTGGTTCCCATTTATCTTTGTGGCTGCAGGGGTTGATGCGGGTCTTTCTGGGACGACTCTGATTGTAGTGGCAACGATTTTTACTGCTTTGTATATGATTGTCTCGCCGAATCTGATTCGTCCGTTTGTCAAACAGGTGACTCAAGACGATTCATT
>DOKQ01000068.1 GCA_003510215.1 Erysipelotrichaceae bacterium | reverse complement strand
ATTGTTCCTTCGCTTTCTCAAAGTCTTCCAAATTGGACACAAAGATGACTGCTCCATTGGAAAATTCAATCTTATAAGATTCTACAGAGAACAAATCATTCTCAGCGATATAATTTACAATTTCACTATCAACATCACTGTACAAATAGTAACTCGGTTCTTCCACAAGAAATATATCTTCATCCAATCCAACTTTTGAGTTAGGAAAATCAGTCGAATATGAATATTCGTAAATATCTACCAATAATTGATCAATCACTTCAGGATTGTTTAAAACGCCAATCAAACGGCCGTTTTCATAGACTTTTGTTACATTTTGCAGCATTGAAGAAGACCCAATAATCGATTGAGGGATAATGGCTATATCAAGTTCATTTTGGGCAATTTTCCCCTCACTTATCCGTGATATCTCTACGCTGGCAACCCCTGTATAGGTAACTAGAACGCTTATGATCACAGCTAATAGTAATGGAATAATCTTTTTCATCATGGCTCCTTTCATCGAGTTGGTTCTTCGCTGGCATAATTATAGAACGCATTAATACTGCGGTCAAATGCTAACTCGATTTTTCGAGTTGGACCATTTCTGTGCTTTGCAATGTCCACTTCAACTTTTTCCTGCTTTTCCTCAGTTTTCTCCTTTTGATAGTAATCATCCCTGTATAAAAACATAACGATATCTGCATCCTGCTCAAGTGCACCAGATTCACGAAGGTCAGATAACATAGGTCGTTTATCTTCTCTGCGCTCTACTAAACGGGATAGCTGGGACAGTGCAATGACAGGGACCTTCATTTCTCTAGCCAATGCTTTTAATCCTCTGGAAATTTCAGAAACTTCCTGCTGACGATTATCACTATTTTTACTACTTCCAGAAATAAGCTGAATATAGTCAATTAAAACCAGTCCTAGCCCATGCTCTGTCCGCAGTTTTCTACATTTGGAAAAAATCTCTGCAACACGAATGGATGGTGTGTCATCAATGTAAATCGGCATTGTCTTCAACTCTGTCGCCGCTTCATTCAACATATTCCATTCATTGTTATTCAGATACCCTGTTCTCAACTGATTTCCTGGCACTTGAGAAGTCGCTGAAAGCATCCGTTGAATTAATTGCTCAGCTGGCATTTCGAGTGAAAAGATGGCTACAGGCAGTTTGTTATGTCTTGCTACCTGGGTAGCAAGATTTAGTGCAAACGCCGTTTTACCCATGGAAGGACGTGCTGCCAGAATAATCAAGTCGCCACGTTGTAATCCATTGGTCGTCTTATCCAACTCACGATAGGCCGTCTTAAGTCCTGTAACATTCGACTTAAGCGTACTCATCTTTGTAATATTATCCATGACAACCGAAACAACTTCCCTTGAATTTCTAAAATCCGAAGATCTTCGGTTGCGAGTAACATCAAGAATCTGTTTTTCAGCTAGATCCATGACATCATCCAAGTCTGTACTTGCCGTAAAACCTTCTTCTGCAATTTTCTGTGCAGTGAGAATAAGATTACGTAAATATGACTTGTCCTGAATCATCTCAGCATAGTATTTGACATTTGCGCTTGATACAGAGTTATCCGCGATCTGAAGGATATAGTCTGCCCCACCAATCGACGACAGCTGTTGTGAGTCATTCAGACGGGTCACAAGACTTGTGGCATCCACAGGTTTTCCTGAATCAGCCAAATCGAGCATTGCCTGAAAAATCCGGCTGTGTGCCTGCATGAAAAAATCTTCCGAAGTTAAACCGCTTTCGGATGCTGTTTTTATGGCACTTGGGTAGATGAGCATTGCACCTAGCAATGACTGTTCTGCTTCAATACTATGAGGTAATTGACGATTCATATAATCTCACCTATGTTGTTGATCTGATACGAACAACAATTGTTCCTTCCACATCTTTAAATAGCTCTACAGGCAAACGATTCAAACCAAGTGTATTTACAGGACCGGAGTTAATCTTACGTTTGTCCACCTGAATCCCATGTTTCTTCATGAGCTCCTCCGCAACTTGCTTCGTCGAAATCGAGCCGAACACTCGACCATCTTCACCCGTTTTTAATTGAAAATCCAGTGTAATATTTGCCAACTTATCTTTGAGGATGATTGCCTCTTGGCGCTGTTCCTCAATTTTAGCTTTAGCATCTTCTTTTTGCTGTGATAGAACTTCCAAACTTTTTTCAGTAGCTACCAACGCCAATTTATTAGGAATCAAAAAGTTACGAGCATGCCCATCAGATACATTGACAGTCTCACCTTTTTTACCTATATTTTTTACATCTTTTAGTAGAATTACTTTCATGCTTTAACCTCCTGTGCGAAATAATCCGCAATACTTGCATCTAATTCCTTAACAAGTGCTTCTATGGTCGTATTATCCCGTTGAAGTGCTGCTGCGGAAAAATGTCCGCCACCCTTCATCTTTTCCATAATGACCTGCACATTAATATTTCCTTTTGAACGAGCTGAAATTGCCACTTGCTGATCGTCCAGTCGTGCAATCACGAAAGATGCTTCGACTTCCTTAATCGACAGAATGGAATCCGCAACTTGAGACATGATGCCTCGAGAAACTTTCTTATCTTCGATGTATGGAGCAATAACAACCCCGTGCTCTCGTTTCTCACTACACTTTAACATACTTGTTTTTAATTCAAACTCATTATACTCATCTTTCAGCAAATTATCAGATTCAATCGTGTCTGCCCCCATTTTCTTTAAGTAGCTTGCAGCCTCAAACGTACGTGCACCAGTACGATTTCTAAATCGGTTGGTATCAATCAGCAATCCAGTAAACATAATTGTAGCTTCTTCTGCAGAAATATCCACCTTAGCCAGCTGATATGGAATGATCTCAGCCACAAGTTCACTGACGGATGATGCAGATGACTCAATATATGCCAATATAGGATTAAAGGTGAAGTCTTTGGCGCGTCGATGATGATCAATTACGACAACCTTTGATGCTTTCTCAATAACTGCTGCACCATTACTAACAAACGCACTATGATGATCGGTTAGAATAACCAATGTTTTCTCTTTGACCAAAGCCAATGCTTCATTTTCACTCAAGAAACTGTGTCGTTTATTTAATGCTGACTTATATTTCTCAAGCGCACCCTGAAGTTTTACTTCAATACCACCACTCTTCGAAACAATAGCCACATCCTTACCATACGAAGCCACGATACGGCTTAGTCCAATTGCTGAACCCATACAGTCAAAATCCATTTCTTTGTGCCCTAAAATAATTACATTCTCGCTTTGCTGAATGAGATCTCGAAGCGTTTGAGCAATCACTCTTACACGCACTTTACTGCGTTTTTCAGCGGCTTCAGAGCTACCACCAAAATACTTGATATCTTCATTATATGCCTTAATCGCTACCTGATCTCCACCACGACTTTGTGCAAGTTCAAGTGCACTATTTGCCATATCTTCCAGTTCAATAAAATCCGCAATTCCTTTGGAAAATGACATCGATAGAGTGATAGCCACATCCATTTCCTGGGCTTGTTTACGTATATAACTCAAGATATCGAATCGCTCGTGAGCTATGTGCTTGAAGATACCTTCATTAAGCACAACAAGAAAACGGTCTGATTTAATCCGACGAACAAACATTCCATGCTGTTTCGCCCATTCCACAACTGGCTGACGTATTTTAGTATCAATATAAGCGATTTTCTGTTCTTCTTCATATTGAGTCGTTTCATCATAATTATCCAGATGAATCAAACCTAGAATTACCTGCTCATTTTCATAAGCGAGTGAAACTCGATGCTCCTCGGTAATATCCTTGAAAAACAATAACTGAGCGTTGTCTTTGCGACTGACCAGATACGTGTTTTCCTTAATAGTAACAATCAACTTATCTGTATCTCCGACAAAAAGACGATTAATCTCTGGAGAAAGTGAAGTTATTTTTTCACCAATCAGTTTTATGCCTCGTTCATCAAAAAGCTCGTTCATCCACGTAACAACATAATTTTCATCATAAGTAACGATTCCAACTCCACCAAGCAGTAAAGCTTCCTTAGCATCTTTACCCAAAATTCTCGTAATGCTCATCACTCGAGCCTGATGATCTTTTTCATAGGTTTGGATTAG
>DOKQ01000004.1 GCA_003510215.1 Erysipelotrichaceae bacterium | reverse complement strand
TTGCCCAAGGTTAGTATCTCAATGATTCGATTTCTCACTCTTTTAGATTCCGGATAGTTTACCAAAGGAAACACATGCGGCATCCTACGATATTCTTCATACACTAGATTCACCTTCTGAAGTCACAGTTTTTCTTTAAACTCTCTAGCATCCGGCAAAAAGAGTACATTGGTTGCCATGATGATATACACAAGTTGACTTAGATTCCCTTCATCAAAAAATGGTGAGATTCGGCTATCACGCGCATCCAGTCCCCGACCCCACATGTGACCGACTTCCCTCAACCCATAGATCCCAAGCATTGGGTCCTTTCTCTCCATCTGTTTGGACAGTGGATTGGACAAACGTATTTCCAGCCATGGACTCATCAAAATGAGTGTGTCCGGTTGTGGAACAGATCGATCTCTTAAAGTCATGGATAGTCCAAGTGCTAACCCTGCACCCGCAGAATCACCCATCCAAACCATCTGACATGATGGATGCTCTTTTAGTAGATGATCATAGAATACGTTGAGTTGCTCATAAGCATCCAATGCACAGAAATGTGGTACTTTGGGATATATAGGCATATAGATGATGGCTCCAGAGTGATCGGAGATTTCTTCAAGAAAAGATAAGTGAAACTGATTGGGTTGGTTTACATGCCCACCTCCATCCTGATATCGATGCTGAAGAAGATAATCTATCACGGGTGTTAATCCTGTGTCATGCTCATATCCAAGCCAGCACAATGTGTTGATAGCTATGATGGTATGACATGGATAGATGGTTCCAATCGGGGATGTTCGGATTCTACCATCTTTTTGAATGCGACTAAAGATTTCTTCGGATACATTCAATAATATTGGTTCTTTTGAATCAAACCCAAGCTCAACAAGATACATGGCACATTGCAGGGTTGTAAACGGACTTCCTTTATTGAGATGTCCCTGAAGGGTTCATCCACAGATCAGCCCCAAGATGATGTTTCTTACTTAAAAAAAACTCAATATCACTTTGGTTTGGATTCATTCAGAATATCCTTAACATAACGCTTCATTTCTTTTATAACTTCTTCTATCTCCGGTGCCATAACTCGAATTGACTCTTCTAAATCATTGAAGTCCGGTTGATGCTGAAGTGGATGACTAAGGATAGCATCAACCCCTTTTGTTTGGTTAAGTAGAAGAAATCTTGTGGATTTGGACTCAAATAACTTGAACCATTGGTTTTGGATGGTGCGGTTGCGACCACTCAGCCACACTTCGATGATTGAAGTCTCATGCAGATAAACTATAGCTATTTTTAGCCCACTGTCTTTGATAGATTGTGGGATGATTGCAAAATAGCTCATATCCATCATTCCCTGATAAATCTGACTGATGGTTTCCTTTGGGCACTGATGGATCATCCATGATCTTAACAAACTTAAGAATTCAAAAATTCGGATGTATCCTTTCTTCAAGTCCGTTTGGGTTATTTGACGGGTATAGTGTGAAACAGCCTGCTGATAAGTGGACATAACCGTTCCTCCGTTTCTTCTTAACTTCATCATAAAACGCAGTTGACTCAATGTCAAACTTAATTGAATCAGTCAATCTGAATGATTCTCCATTGCTAAAGCACTATCACATCATGGGGTTTTCTGCTAGAATGAGTTTAGATGATTACAAGGAGGATGTGTATGAAGATCGATCATGTGGCGATGTATGTGCAGGATATTGAAGTGAGCAAGACATTTTATGAAACATTTTTTTCTGCTACAGCCAATCAGATGTATCACAATCCAAAAACCGGATTAAAAACATATTTTCTGACTTTTGATTCAGGAGCCAGACTTGAAGTGATGGAACGACCTGATATGGCTAAAACCCAGCCACACATCTTTCAGCAAGGCCTCATCCACATTGCGTTCAATGTAGGTTCAAAAGAAGCTGTTGATGAGTTAACTGAAACATTATTGGCAAATGGATGCACTCATATTAGCGGACCTAGAACTACGGGAGATGGTTACTATGAAAGTTGTGTATTTGACCCGGATGGGAATCAACTTGAAATTACGATTTAAAAAATCACGCACATGAATGCGTGATTTTCTTTAGAATGTTACTGTTTTGTCTGCCCATTCCACCATTTGAACACAATCCATCATGGTTGAAATAGGACATACTTCGCTACCTTCCATGTTTCTTGATGTCAAGCAGGTTCCACAGGCTAGGATTTCTCCTTTTAACTCATAGAATTTCTGAACCTGTTCTGCTACGTTGTATTTTTCGTGAGTGAGATGCTCAATTTCAACAGCTTCACCCATTAGAAAAACTTTGACTTCATGTCCTGCTTTTTTTGCAGTAACCGCAAACCTCATGGCATTCCATGATTTTTCAAACTCTTTTGTTTCAATAATTACACCTAGTTTCATAGTGACCTCCATATATAAGTAAATCATATCATAGTTTAATCTTTAGAGAAATAAATGCACAATTCATAAAAAAAGCACCGAATGATGCTTTTAATCATGAACTCCATAGGCATGGTGAACATCCTGAACAAAGATGATGCCATTTCCCGGTTCATCTAAATCAAGTTTCTTTACAATATTTGAAACAATGTGGTCAACGGTTTCGACTTTCGAAAGAATCATGACAATTTCCTTCTCCGGCTCAATTTCCATATTGAATAATTTTGAGGTTTCATGAATGCCTGATCCCCGGGCATTAATGATGGTGCCACCTTTTGAACCGGCTTCTTTTGCGGCATCGATGACATCCTCAGCTTTTCCCCGATTGACAATAGTAATGATAAACTGGTACATAAGTGTTTGATGACCTCCTATTTCCGTTGCCTCATCACGCAGATTGCAACGTGAGCCAAGAATATCACAGGTATGGATAGAAAATGCGATCCCATGATTTGGCTTTTTAAAATGAAATACCGTATCCAAATGATGAATGACATCATCTGTAATTTGGTGGTTGGAACCCATAAGAACAATTTCCTTTTTTTCGTCGTAGAGAGAGAAGAAATTGAGGATTGGATTGGACACTGTCCCTCTACCATACAAAATGGTTCCACCCGTTATTCCTTTTTCTTTTGCTTTAGATAAAACTTTGCTTCCTAAACCATCATTGACTATGACGAAGAGAAGCTCAAATGGATTTTTCGATAGATTAACCATGTTGCTTGACTCCTTTTTTTCTAGTTGATAAACCATAGAAATACCCTAGGATTTCAAGTGTGATAATTGGCATCATGGCAACCATGGCAATCATTCCAAATCCATCAACGAGTAGATCTGCACCTTCAAATGCATGTGCGGCCCCTTGAATAAATGCAAGAATAAAAGTTGCAGTTACAGGACCCGTAGCTACCCCTCCCGCATCAAATGCGATAGCTATAAACAGTTTTGGTGTAAAGAACATTAAAACCATACTTATTATATACCCTGGAAGTAAATAATGCCACAGCTGAATCGCTGGGACAAGTACTCGTAATACAGATAATGCGACCGCCAATCCAACCCCAATAGCAAGGGGTATAAGTACTGCCTTACGTTTAACATACCCTGCTGTTACATCTTCGATCTGATGAGTTAATACATAGACTGCTGGCTCTGCCAAAATGGTGACCACACCAAGAATAAATCCAAAGAGTATCACATAGATTCGGTTTGAGTGTGTAATAAGTGTGCTTCCCACAAAGGTACCCACATCCATAAATCCAGTATTTACACCAATAAAGAAAAGTAATAAACCTGCGAAAGCAAAGATGAATCCCGTGATAAGTTTTCTCATTTCCTTCTTTCGAAGCTTAAATGCAAATCTCTGTAGGAAAAGAAGTATGACAAGCAAAGGCATAATAGCCATAAAACTATCTCGGATGTTTAGGCCAAGCACATCCAGATATGGTTGAATCAAGGAAGACGACTCGTTTAACGACACTTCAAGTTGTGCATTGAATGATTGTGTATTTGAGAAAATCCCAATAATCATCACAGCAATAATTGCACCAATCGATGCAATCGCAACCAGTCCAAAACTATCTTTTTCAGAAGCTTTACTATCTTTCTTACGTTTGGAAATACCTACGGACAGCGATAAGATAAAGGGTACTGCCAGAATTCCCGTTGTTGCACCAGAGGCATCAAAGGCAATGGCTAGAAATTCCCTGGAAGTAAAAAGCGAAAGAATGAAGATAAGTGCGTAAAAGGCTATAAGCAGTTTAAATATAGGAATATTATAAAATATTCTCAAGAATCCCACCGCAATCATGACTGCCAGACCCAAGGACACAAAAATAAGAATGCTTACTCCAGAGATCTGTCCGGATGTCACAAATCCTACCTGGTTGGCAAGTACCAGTAGCCCCGGCTCCGCAATCGATATAAAGAAACCGAGAATAGCACCAGCACCCAAGACTATCCAGAGTTTGTTTGTTTTGGACAAGGATTCACCTGTATAGGAACCTAATGGGACAATACCTAAATCGACTCCAAGTAAAAACAACGTCAAACCAATAACTACAAAAACGGATCCAATGATAAACCGTAGAAGTACCGGAAGCTCCATGGGAGTTAAGGTAAAGTGCAAAAACACAACAATCAATGTGATTGGAAGTACGGAAAAAAAGACTTCCCTAAACTTTGAAATAATGTTATTCAAACCTGCACCTCCCTTACATGGTTAACATTCTTGATTATATCATATTTAGCCAACTTTTTCTTCAAAGAGTAGCTTTACACAAAAAACGGTGAAGGACATACAATCCAAAGTGAAATAGTACATATAACCCTGCAACGAATATGATGCCTGGTGCATCGTCTGCCTCCGCCACAACATATACCAAAGGAAGTATCAGAAAGCTGAAACCAGTATTCCATATTAGAAGGACGGAAAGTCTTCTTATCTCCTTAACAATGTCCAATTTTACGTATAGTTTGGTAAGTAATTGGCTTAAGACCAAGATGAATAGCAACCATGCAAACGATTGACCATACAAACCCACGATAAAAAGGTATATATGTGGTCTTATCTGAGGTTGCATCGATGGGTAAAAATCAAGTAGATTGGGATAGACAAAGATAGCCAATAGACTAATGATAGCAAAGAATAAAGCCATGATCACTTTGAGCAACGTGAGCTCAATTTTACCGGTAGTGTTACTTTCCATTAGTGATGATTTCCCGTTTCATAACACCATCGAGCTATGTTTGCAATGAGTTCGATAGGAATTGGTTGCTTATACAGAAACTGAATCGCACCTTTACTTGTTTTATATGGCTTGAGCTCTTGTGCAAACACTTCAATGGCTAAAGGGCCTGGGTATACCCCAAGATGATTCTTGAAGGCCGCAAAGTGGATGATATTATGATCCTTCCAATAGGTTGGCATTCTCCAGGAAATCTTTTCCACAACATCCGGTAGCACCGCTTTAATCGCCTCAGATACTTCATTGAGGATCGGCTGTATGTGTATGGGTTGTTCTAAAATGTATTGTTCAATACTGCTGATTGTGGTTGAACAGTAGTGGGATTGCTCATTTTTTGCAAATACACGATTGCATGTTGGACATGTCCACATAGATTCACTTCCTTTCCTTGATATTAACTTAACCTGACTCTTATACATCCGCATCCATCTGACAATCACTTCGAAATGTGAAGGTTTCAATATCGAAACCACCCATTAAATCCAAGATGATCTTAGTTAGACTCTGATAGGCATCGAGCCGCATCTTTTGATCTCTAGAGGTAATACACTGATGAATCAATTCAGAAACTTGCTTATCCGGCAACTCTTCCAGAAGATACTTCCGTCTTACATTTTCATTTGTGATTTTTCCACATATCGTCTTTGTATTGTATGGATGTTTAATTAACTTCATGTATGTAGAAAGCAAAAAATCAAGATTTGTATAAAATATGAAATCAAAGTCTTCACGGTGAATCTCATAGGCATCCTGCAGATCATCAAGTTTATCCCAGATAGCATACGCATGGATTGGACTCAATGGAATCGTCACATCATTGTATTTTTGCTTTAGCATCTCTTCAGCTTCTTCCTTAAGTTTCGCTACAACACCTGTAGCATCCTGAAGAATTCTCCCCGTCGCAAATTGTGTATGTGACATAGGGTCAATGGACTGATAGTCTTCCTTAAAATACTGCCGAATCTGCTTAGGTGGATTCGCAAAGTATTCAATAAGCAGTCCGTCGATACGCCGGTTTCCTCGTTCTCTATACTCTACTGTATCTGCCAGAATCAGATGAACATCCAAATCACTGTGCTTGCTTGGATTTCCAGTAACATAGCTTCCGCAAACCAGTACACCCACAAGATCATCTCTTAGATGGATTTCGTTTAAAAATTTCTTTAAGACATACTCCCAAGTTTCCATCATCTACCTCATTTATCCTTATTAAAAGTATACATCAAAGATTGAACATAGAAAATAAAAAACCTCACACGGTGTGAAGTAATTTAGTCATTCTTGTATTTTCAATACCCTCTTTATGATAATCATCGAACACGCACACAGGAATCCATAAATCAAAAACTGAGATAAATAGAACAGTGACATGATCCCCCTAATCTGAAATCGATTTACCACATAGGATAACACGGGAAAGCCAATCATTCTGAGTAGCAATGCAGGCCCTACCCAGAAAACAAACAGATTAAACCCATAGAACATTTTGCGAACTGAATTTCTATCTTTACTGTCCACTTTATACATCAGAAACTCAAGCAAAATAATACTAATGACCTGAACCATGAGCGCTACCTTAAATATCGTATCAAACACGTAGTTCTGATACCACAGGATGAGCACCATCCCAATCACATTCATTCCAGTGCATAAAACTATCATCTGATTTACTTTATCAATTGACCATGGTTTAGATGTATTTGCATGCAGTTGCTTTTTTGAGTCAAACAAAAGATCATCCGTCGATACATTGAACACATGACTAAGTTGGATAATCTTATCAACATCCGTAACAGATTCATTCAGTTCCCACTTTGATACTGCTTGTCTTGTGACATTGCATTGTTCAGCTAACTGCTTTGAAGATAGATTCATCTTCTTTCTGTAATGTTGGATTTTTTCACCAAGGTTCATTATGATATCTCCTGTTAAAATTCAATCGGTATTAAACGTATGCCTTTTCTTCTTGGTCATGAAAAGAAAGAGTACTGTATATGACATTAAGCAAAGTGTTCCATAGATGATCAACTGTGACAAGTTAAATACTGTCATGATACTTTCGAATGCAAGTATTTCAAACAATATCACGGTTAAACTCCATGCGAGTGACGAAAGGGAAAATGAAGGACTCACCCAAAATATCAGTAGATTTAAAGAGTAGAAAACCTTTCGTGTTGAATCGTGATTTTCATTTCGCACTCTTTGAAGAAAAAATTCGAACAGCAGAATACTTAGTACCTGCAAAATAACAGCCAGATGAAACACTGTTTCATACGTTTTCTCTCGGTAAAACAAACCAAATATCATTCCACATATATTCAACGCAGTCGCAGCAATCATCAACTGATTGATTTTTGCTTTCTTAATATAAAACTCCTGATTCATGTTCGACTCTAAAGGCTCTTTTAAGATGATGTCATCTGTCGAAACATTGAACACACGACTAAGTTGGATAATCTTATCAACATCCGGAACAGATTCATTCAGTTCCCACTTTGATACTGCTTGTCTTGTGACATTGCATTGTTCAGCTAACTGCTCCTGAGATAGATTCATCTTCTTTCTAAAATACTGGATTTTTTCACCTAGGTTCATTACGATATCTCCTTTACAATATGACTTAAGTTTACACAAACCATAAAAAAAAGGCTACCAAGTGCACATGACAAATGCGCAACTGCCAGTTGCACATTCAGAAAAGAGGATAATTCTGATATATTAAAGCTATTTCAGTAGTTCTTGATTCCAGAAAACTTCTTTGAACCCGACAAGCACTTTATCGCTTGATACTAGAATGGGACGTTTGACCATCATACCATCACTCGCCAAAAGGTCAACTAACTCTTCTTCTGATAGAAAGGTTAACTTCGTCTTCACATCATGGTCGCGATATAATTTTCCACTTGTATTGAAAAACTTCTGAATGGGTAACTCACTCATGTTTAACCATTGGCTCAGCTCCGAAACTGATGGATTATCTTCTTTGATATTTCGCTTTGCAAACTCAATACCCTGATCCTTTAACCATGATTCTGCCTTTTTACAGGTGCTACAATTTGGATAACAAATAAACAAATATTCCATATCTGCTTCCTCCTACTCATTCATTATGTCGTTTACTTCTACAAATCCACCTAGAATTTTCATTAGATAGTTCAACTACTATTATGATTTATTTCATATGGATTGACAAGGAGGAAAACTACAAATATTTTAATTTTAGGTCGGAAACTCAAGTTCGACCTAAATACCATAGTGATCACTCGCGCAAAGCTGGGTGGAATCATAGATTTCTTCCCCAAACATTTGAAAGTCAGCTAATCGTAGGTATTCATTTGGAAAGCTGTCTTTAAGAAAGATGCAATCAACGCGCGCACTGATATCTGTGACTACATTGTGTTTCCATCGTGGATTATGACTCAAATCAAGTGTTGGTCGTTTCTTTCTGTCAAGAAACTCCTGTGCCACTTCCGCAAGATCAGTCCAGTATCGATTCACTTCCGCATGATTTAAACTTCGATATCCCTTTAAAAAATGATGAACACTCGAGGATTCACCACAGTTGAAATCACCCACAATCAACTGATAGTCGGATGGAATGTATTCAACTTTCCGAATGAGTTTTATGATGGTTTGTTCCTGAGCAATTACACTATCCCATGGCAAATGTACATGGATGCATGTAATCTGCTTATGATTCATACTCAAAGTCACAATCTGAGCATATTCCATCATTTCAACAGATTCAATCGGATATCGACTCAGTATCGCCAATCCCTCCGTGCCTTTCCACGGCTCAACTTCGATAACTCGTCCGATATGAGATTCAAAACAGCCATAAGGATAGCCTAAAGACTCCTTTATTTTCTGAGCTAAGGCATCACTGGAAACTTCTTGAAGAAAACAAATATCCGCATCTATCTTTTGCAATTGCTCAATCATATGAGCTTCACGCATGGGAAATCCTCTTGATGAGTTCCAAATATTATATGTGGCTAGTTTCATTTTATTTCTCCTTCTTATCTTACTCGTTTAACTACTTTTTTATTTTTTTGACCTGCACATTTTTAATAAACAGATTGAAATCGACTATCTGAATTGTATCGCAAAAATTTCCATATTTAAAGTAGACTCTGAACATTTGATTTTCACTGAATATACATTTCGTGTTAAAATTGGATTATACACAATGATGAAACGTAGAAAGGAGAGGACGTATACGCAAAAAGGAAAACAACGCAACTATGTAAGAAATGTATTCTTTCTAGTCACCCACCAAAACTATGTATTAATTCTGTCTCAACTGTTGATTATCACTTTTAGCGTATTGGTTCTTGTCCCATTATTCAATTTTAGTTTCGAGCTTTCTCTTACAACAGCTGGTATCCGATACCTATCTTTATCTACGTTTCCTCGATTCATATTAAATCCGGTATCAATCTTTTTCTTCGTACTAAACTTTTTGATTCTGAGTGTTTTTATTATGTTTGAAGATTTTTTTCTTAAAGAATATTTCTATTTAAAGCATCATAAATTGAAAATTCGAGGTTTTAGTCTTCTCTACTCCAGTGCTATGCTCACTTTTAAGGCAATCACTTCCTTCAATATCAGATATTTTTTAACCGTTTGGATTCTTATGATTTCATTTAATCTACCACTAATTGTCTTTTCACTTAGAAATAGCACGTTTCTACGATATCTCATCTTCGAAACCTCATCGCAAATCATCTGGGGATTGGTTTTAGGTGTCTATCTGACCGCAGTATTGTTTGTGAATCTAAAACAAGGTTTTCTGCTGAAGAAACATGCATTATGGAATGTTGTGCAGGGGATTACTTTCATTCTTTTATACATCATGGCTCTAATCATCATGATCCTTCTGATTTCCTTATTTGTTCCACGAATGTATGCTATTGCTGCCTTTATGTCACTCTTGAACCATATGAATCAGTTCTATTCAATTCTACTGTTTGTGGTCAGTGTTTCACTTCATTATGCGCTATACATGATTCTTAACTCTAAGTCTCTTGAACTCCCTGAGGAAGAAGTCATAAATCAACCAAAAATGACCATACGCTTTTTTCTTGCTGCTCCATCTAGAAAACTTTTCGCGTTATTACTGGTGATGCTACTATCATTTAATTTGTATGCCTATATTGGAATTTTAAGGAATGGTTCTTTACTCCAATCAATTTCATTTGATCACATTACTGTCACATCACATCGTGGATACTCTTATAACTTTCCCGAAAATACGCTTGTTGCGATTGAGCGTGCAATTGAAGTCTATACTGATTATGT